>CATKEA010000204.1 GCA_949746915.1 uncultured Bacilli bacterium | reverse complement strand
CTTCATCTGTTATTGGCAGAGCTTCTTGTAAATTAATTGGATTATCATCTTTAAAATCTGTTTTAAAACAACCAGTTGTTATAACATTCTCATCCGTTTGTCTAAATGTTATTTGCCATAAAGCAAAACTTGTTCCAATTAGCATAAATAAACCTATTAAAGCAAGTACTACTAACACTTTCTTTTCTCTCTTATCATTAGCCATAGTTATCATTCTCCATACTATTATTCTTATACTTAGTATTATAACACAAGTTAACTATCATTTTATATTATTTTCATTTTGCTAACAAAAAATAAAAAGAACTATTCATGTACTTCTATACTTAATAGTTCCTTACAATTTATAAACAATTTTTAAAAATTTCTATTTCGCAAAAATGCAGGTACATCATCATCATCTAAATCATCATCATCATCTATATCAATTACCTCAATATCCCTTGGTTGAGTACGACGATTATTTTGGACATTATTATAAATTGGTTCTTTTACCTCTTTATTTTTTTCAAAACCTGTTGCAATAACAGTAACAATTACCTCATCATTTAAATTTTCATTAATTACTGATCCGAAAATTGTATTAATATCCGTATTAGCAGCCGCTCTAACTACTTCAGCAGCTTGTTCTGCTTCAAATAAAGTTAAATTAACTCCACCTGTAATATTAATAATAGCATCTGTTGCTCCAGCAATACTTGTTTCAAGAAGCGGTGATGAAACAGCCTGTTTAGCAGCTTCAATCGCTCTATCTTCACCCATACCAATACCAATACCAATAATAGCATTCCCACTATTTTCCATTACAGCTTTAACATCGGCAAAATCCAAGTTAACAAGTCCAACTACAGCAATTAAATCAGAAATTGATTGAACACCACGACGTAAAACATTATCTACTTCTTTAAATGCTTCAAGCATTGGAGTTGTCTTATCAATAATTTCTCTTAATCTATCATTTGGTATAACAATTAATGTATCAACATGCTTCTTTAACTCTTCAAGCCCAGCTAACGCATTATCCATTCTTTTCTTACCTTCGAAGCCAAATGGTTTAGTAACTATTGCAACTGTTAAAGCACCTAAACTTTGCGCAATTTCAGCAACTACTGGAGCAGCACCTGTACCAGTACCTCCACCCATTCCACAAGTAATAAATATCATATCAGCACCAGATAATGCCTCTTCCAATTCCTTCTTAGACTCAACAGCAGCTTCACGACCTATTTCTGGCTTAGCACCAGCTCCAAGTCCATCAGTTAAATTTGCTCCTATTTGAATTTTTGTATCTGCCTTGGAATTATTTAAAACTTGTAAATCTGTATTTGCTACAATAAACTCTACACCTTTTACTCCAGACTCTATCATTCGGTTTACAGCATTACCTCCGCCACCACCGATACCTATTACTTTTATTTTTGCTAGTTGATCCATTTCTAAGCTATTAAACATACAAATCCTCCTTAATCACGACTAGAAATTCTTAAATATCTTCTTAATAAGTACATCATCTGCCATATCCAAAAACTTCTTCTTTGTTGACGTTATATCCATAATTTTTTTATCACTAAACATCGAATATGTTTTACCTCTTATTTCAATCTTTTTATCAAAATACTTGAGCATTCCAATAGAGCTAGAGTACATGTTATTCCTAATTCCCAT
>CATKEA010000203.1 GCA_949746915.1 uncultured Bacilli bacterium | reverse complement strand
GAAAATGGACACATTGTGGAAGCTCACGTTTCTGGTAAAATACGAATGAATTACATTCGCATCTTACCAGGTGATACCGTAATGATAGAACTATCGCCTTATGATTTAACACGTGGGCGTATAACCTATAGGAAATAGGAGGGAAAATTTATGAAGAAAAAAGCATCTGTAAAACCAATCTGTGCAAAATGCAGAATTATCAAACGTAAAGGAAAAATAATGGTTATTTGTGAAAATCCAAAACACAAACAAAAACAAGGATAATAAATAGGAGGTGTACTTAATGGCACGTATAAAAGGAATCGATATACCTAATGATAAACAAGTATGTATCTCACTTACTTATATTTATGGTATAGGTAGACAATTAGCTAAAACTATTTTAAAAAATGCTAACGTTGAAGAAACAAAAAGAGTAAAAGATCTAGATAATGATGAACTAGCTCGCATTCGTGAAGAAGTTTCTAAATACACTCTAGAAGGAGACTTACGTCGTGAAGTTTCTATGAATATCAAAACTAAAATGGAAATTAATTCATATGAAGGTACTCGTCATAAAAGAGGTTTACCAGTAAGAGGACAAAGAACTAATAGAAACGCACGTACTCGTAAAGGTAAAGGAAAAACTGTTGCTAATAAGAAAAAGTAAGATAGTTAATATATCTAAAGGAGGGAAAACGTATGGCTTATAAAACTAGAAAAAGAAAAGTCAAGAAGAATGTTCCTGAAGGAATAGCACATATTCATTCAACATTTAACAATACAATCACTACTATAACTGATAAAGAAGGAAATACAATTAGCTGGTCAGCTAGTGGAGCAATTGGTTTCAAAGGAAGTAAAAAATCTACTCCATTTGCTGCTGGTATGGCAGCAGAAGCTGCTGGTAAAGCTGCATATGACATCGGTATGCGTAGTGTAGATGTATTTGTTAAAGGTATGGGACCTGGACGTGAAACAGCAATTCGTTCATTACAAACTGCTGGACTTGAAGTTAAATCTATCACTGATGTTACTCCAATTCCACATAATGGATGTCGTCCACCAAAACGCCCACGTGGGTAATTAAAAAAGGAGGAGAGTTTCATGTTACAATTTGAAAAACCTATTTATAAAATAACAGATTACATAGAAAATAACTTTTATGGAAAATTTGAACTAGAACCATTAGAAAGAGGATTCGGAACAACTTTAGGAAATGCCTTAAGAAGAGTAATGTTATCTTCATTACCTGGAAGTGCTATTTCAAGTATCAAAATTGAAGGTGTTTCTCACGAATTTCAAACAATCGATGGTGTTGTTGAGGATGTAGCATTAATAGTACTAAATCTTAAAGGTGTAGTTATTATTAATCATTCAAAAGAAAAGAAAGTTATTAGATTAAACGTAGAAAAAGAAGGACCAGTAACAGCAGGAGATATAGAAAGAGATGCTGATATTGAAATTGTTAATCCAGATAAAGTAATTGCTAACCTTGCAAAAGGTGGAAAACTAGTGATGGAAATGACTGTTTCAAATGGTCGTGGATATGTTAGAAGTGATGATAACAAAAAACTACTTGGAAATGCTAAAGTAGGTACTATTGCAATTGATTCACTATATTCACCAGTTGAAAGAGTATCTTATGAAGTAGAAGCTGCTCGTGTTGGGCAAGATGAAAGTTATGATAAACTAGTACTTAGTGTATGGACTAATGGTTCAATCAAACCAGAAGAAGCAGTAGCACTAGCATCTAGAATATTAATAGAACATTTTGAACTTCTTACAGATTTAAGTAAGATTGCTGATATGACTGGATTAATGATTGAAAAGACAGAGGATCCAAAGATTAAAGCATTAGAAACAACAATCGAAGACTTAGATTTTTCAGTACGTGCTTACAACTGTTTAAAACGTGCTGGAATCCATAATTTACAAGATTTAGTTAATAAATCTGAATCAGATATGATGAAAATCCGTAATTTAGGAAAGAAATCTCTAAAAGAAGTATTAGACAAAGTAAGAGATTTAGGACTTATCTTACGTGATGATGACTAAATAAGGAGGAAAAACGTATGGCATATAGAAAGTTAGGCGTTGATAATAAGCATAGAAGAAGCATGCTTGCTAACTTAACTAAGGACATTATCATGAATGAAAGAATATCTACAACAGAAACTAGAGCAAAAGAAGCTCGTAAGTTTGTTGATAAAATGATTACTTACGGAAAAAAAGGTGACTTAGTTTCAAGAAGAAAAGCATTAGCTTTCCTTCAAAATGATACTGTAGCTGTAAAAAAAGTATTTGATGAATTAGCACCACGTTATGAAGGACGTAATGGTGGGTATACTAGAATATTAAAAACAGCAGAAAGAAGAGGAGATGGAGCCTTAATGGTTATCATCGAATTAGTTAAATAAGGTGATTTTACATCATCTTTTTTTATTTACAAAAAACTTAATTGGAAATCATTGTCAAAAATAATAAATAATGTATAATTAAAATAAGGAGGAGAGTAGTATGAAAAGAAAAAATATTATATTTTTAGTGTCAATAATGTTATTAACTATCTTGACTGGATGTTCAAAATCAGGAAGTGATTCAAAGCTTAAAATGAATAATGATAAGATTTTAGATAGTTATGAAACAAAAACTTTGGAAAAAGATATTACATATAAGGAAATAACTTATACCATTGGTAATAATTTAGAACTTGCTATAATAATATACAATAATTCAGATCGTGACATCTCAGTAGATGGAGCAGTTTTAGGATTTAAAGGAACTGAAAGAACATCTCAAGTATCACAAAAATCTAAGGAAACAATAGCTGCACATTCTGCTAATTATATATCATTTCTATTACTATCTGCTGATAATTATAAAGTATCTAGATTAGATGTAGAATATGAAGATGATGTCATTTCAAAAGACGATTTTGAATATGAAACTTATGTAATTGAAGATGAAAAACAATTATATAATTCTAAATATGAAAATATTCCTACACTAAAATTATTTGGAAAGTACAAAAACTTGAAAAACTCAGAAAAAGAAGCAAAATTAGAAGTAAGCTTCATTGGATTTAAAGATAATAAACCAGTATGTTTTTCTAGAGATTTTGTTAATTATATTGATAGTAACAATAAACAGGACTATAATAAAAAGATAACAAAAGCTGGGGATCGTGGAAGTGCCGAAATTTATTGTAAAGATGCTTATAAATCAGGTATAACTATGAATGATATGGAAAAAATTATATATTTTGTAAATGGTTATTATAACTAAAAGTAACTGGATAAAAAGATGCTTAAATAATATTTTAGCATCTTTTTATTTGTTAGCAAAATGAAAATAATATTAAATAAAAGTAAACATGTGTTATAATACTAAATATAAGAATAAAGGTATGAAAGAGTGATAATATGACTAATGATAAGAGAAAAAAGAAAGTGTTAGTAGTACTTGTTTTAATAGGTTTATTTATGCTAATTGGAACAAGCTTTGCTTTGTGGCAGATAACACTTAGACAAACGAATGAGAATGTTATAACAACAGGTTGTTTTAAAATAGATTTTAAAGATGATAATCCAATTAATTTACAAGAAGCGCTTCCAATAACAGATGAAGATGGAAAGAAGCTAGTACCATATGAGTTCACTCTTACAAATACCTGTAATAGTTATGCTAATTATCAGGTGAACTTAGAGGTACTTGATAATACTAATTTAGAGAATCTAGATTATATCAAAGTCCAGTATGAAGAAGAATCTCCAAATCTTTTAACAAGTAATGAGGTAGTAGAGAAAACATTAAGTAATGCCAAAAGTTCATATAAATTAGCAACTGGATATTTAGAGAAAAATGAAGAAGTGACATTACACTTAAGACTATGGTTAGATGAAACAACACCAACAACAGAAGAGATGATGAATAAGATTTTTGAAAGTAAAGTAACAAT
>CATKEA010000202.1 GCA_949746915.1 uncultured Bacilli bacterium | reverse complement strand
TAATGATTATTATCCTTACTTTTTTGTATTCGTTATTAGGTAATAAAATAATTTAAAATAAAAGCTTTTAATCAAAAACTAAACTTTTTATAATAAAAGATTTTTAAATTTAGTAAGTTATGTTATAATATTAAGTAATGGTAGAATACTTAGTACTGTTGGTAGTACCATTGACTTTTGATTTTAAAAAGAAAGTTAAGGAGATTGTATGAAAAAAAAGTTATTAGAGAAATTAGATGAGACGTATAAAAATCTAATTATTGAAGGGTATTTTGGATCTGGAAAGACAGCTAATGTGCTGTTTCAAATAGTTGATAATGCTATTAGCAATAATGAAAATCTGTTTATTTTAGATTCAAAAGAAGAATATGTAAATAGATATTATGATCAGTTAAAAGAAAATAACTATAATACAATAATTTTAAATTTGAAAGATATGAGTAAGAGTGAAGGTTGGAACCCTTTAGAATATCCATATAATTTGTATAGAAACGGTGATATAGATAGTGCTCAGGAGTATCTAGAAAAATTGGGTAATATGATATTTTGTGATAACTTTAACAATGATTCAGATTCTTTTTTACCATCAGTTACTTCTGATTTATTTGTTGGAACTGTTCTTGCTTTGTTTGAAGATGTAAATGTTGATGAAGTTAATTTTTATAGTATTTATAATATGTTTAATTATATATATACAAAACTTGGCGATTCAGATTATTTTACAGAATATTTTAAAACGAAAGATACAATGTCTAAGTCTTATATGTTTGCCTCATCTACATTTTTAGCACCAAAAGATACTAAAGCAAGTATAATAGCTGATGCTAAAAGAAAATTAAGATTGTATGTTTCAAGAGAAAAATTAACAAGATTCTTAGCTAAAACTACATTTGATTTTGAAAGTATTTCTAGTAGGAAAACAGCTATTGTTTTGATTGCAAGGGATGATAATAAATCTCTTAATATTTTAACTACAATGTTTGTTGAACAATTATATACATTATTGGCATCACAAGGAACAAATAAATTTAATTTAATTTTAGATAATTTTGATGATTGTTTGTTTTACAATTTAGTAGATAACCTTGGAGCTTGTTTATCAAAAAATATGCGTTTTTATTTAGTGACTCGTTCTTTAAATGAAGTGGCAAGAAAATATGGGGATTATATATTTAAGCTGTGTGATTTGGTTTCTATTAAAAACGATGAATTGAGGCTTATTATTAATAATGTTGAAACATCTATTTCAAAAGATTTTGAAAAGGTAACATTGAATGAAGAGAATATTCAAAATGAATATCCAAAGTTGGAAAGTGTTAAAACTAATATTTTTGATTTAGAAAGTTATGTTAAGAGTAAAAGAAAAAGTGAAGTAGTTAGTGATATTATTAACACTGATTTTAGTGAGAATATTCTACAAGATAAAAAAATTAATATAAATGATACTGATAGTCTACCTAAGATGCCAATACCTAATATAAGTTTTTTAGACCAATTAATTAAAAGAACAGATGATAAAATTAAAGAAATAGAACTTAATGAAAAATTGGCTAATATAGAAAGTGATAATAAAATAGTTTCTGAATTACAACAGTTTAGAATAGATTAAGGATATAGTAAAACTTATGAATATATAATTTTTGTTATATATTAATTCTTTGGATTATAAATGTTATAAATATATTTGGAGGAATGCAAGTTATGGGTTTTTTTGATAAGATTGGTCGAAGCAATAATAGTGATAGAAATAAGAATAGACCACAATTTGTTAATGAAGAATCAAATTCTGTTGAAGAAAATAAAACTAAAAAGTTGTTTGAAGCTTTTTTAGGTAGTTTTAGTGGTATTTCAGAGTATTATTATATTACTTACGAAAATAGTGAATATTTATTTAAGTGTGCAACATTAGCAGAAAAATTTATTTCTAGCGATGATGAGAGACTTGTTGTTGTAAAGAAGAGTGAAGATGAATATAACAAGTTTATTGATATTTTAAAAGAGTCAGTTCGTGATTGGGATAAGTCATATAATGATCTTGATAAAAATGATGGTACACAGTGGCATATAGAGTTTCTTAATAGAAAGGGAAGGTATTCTGGTACTAATTTCTTTCCTGATAATTTTGAAAGTGTTATGGAATTTATAAGAGAAAGTTTTGGAAAACGTGATTCTTTAGATTATGTTGACGAAATAAAAAAGAATATCACAAGTGGTTTTACAAAAATTTCTGATTCAATTTTAAAAAAAGAGGAAAGTAATTTTTCTTTAAATGATGGAGTTATACCTGTTGATGAGTCATTTATTAAAAATGATCAAAATTTAGTAGAGGAAAATATTAGTAATGGATTTAGAACAGAGGATTCTGATAAATTTGAAGAGGAACTTACTTTAGATAAAATTTTTGGTATTTTTGATCGTAATGATAAAAAAGGTGAAGATTATCGAAATAGTGATTTAGAAAAAAATGATAATGTTTCTTCTGATGAGGTTAAAAATACTTTAGAATTTGGAGTTGAAACGGGTGATAATTTTACTTTAAAAAACGATATTAATATAGAAGGTAAGAATGTTGATATTGTTAATGACAATTTTGAAAAGATAAATAATAAAGAGTTAGATGTGCAAAGTGAAGATGATGGTTATGTGGAAGTTGAGACTAGCTCAGAAAAAGTTAGTGAGGAAAATGATGTTAATGAGGTATCTTCTTTCGAATTGCCAAAAATAGATAAAGATTCTATTAGAATTGGTATTAAAAATGAAAAATCTAATTATGTGATTTTGATTAGTCATATTAAAGATACTGGTGAGTGTGATTTGGCTTTTGGTGATAGAAATAATTTGGATGGAAAAGGAATTTCGGATATTTCGACACAGATTTTAGAATCACAATATAATTCATTTGTTGATAGGTTTTATAATATAATAGAAGATTGGAATAATGTTTATCCAGGATATAGCAATGTTCGTTGGAGTGTAAAAGTTGAAAATGATGTAGATAGATTGATTCGTGGAAATGGTGGATTTCCAAAAAATTGGAATGATTTTATTGATTTATTAGTTGAATACGAAGTTCTCTTTAAGGAAAAGAAAATTATTGATATGCAAGAAAAACAGAATATTGATTTAAATGATGCTAATTTTATTGAGCTAGTAGAGAGTAAGTTTGAAGATTTGTTTTTTGTGGATATAATAATTAAATATTTTAAAGAGGAATTAAAAGAAACGGATGTTGTAGCTAAATTTTGTTTTAAGGATATTATGAAATATGATGATATTTTGAATGAATTTACTAATTATCTTGTTAAAAGGACTTATGATATAGAAAATCCTATTGAAATAAATGGTTATACTGCTAAACAGATTTCTTTGTTGAATCCTAAGTTTACGGCTAGTGGCGTTTATACTTTTATGAAGTTATTAAGAGATAATAAAACAAAGGCTTTGTCAATTATTAATAGTGGTTTTGCTAATAAGGATGCTTTTTCTTTAGGATTTGGAAAAGATATGGATGACTTGAGAGAAGATTTGGCTCAAAAGTATATAAAGGAAATGGAAGCTGAAGTTGATCAAGAAATGATAAATAGGGGGCTTCTTCATATAGAAAATGGTGAAAAGGTTCCTGTATTTGGTAGTTGTAACACTCGTTGGGAGATAGAAAAGAGACTACTTAAGGAGAGATATAATATCGATTGGAAAACTCCAGCTGAAAAAAATCCGTTTATAAAATATGATTAGTAAAAAAATTGATATTAGTTTTTATTTAATATTGTGTTAAAATTGATTATTGTAGGAGGATATGGTTAAATGAATAATGATAGAAAAAAGATTACAATATTTTTGTCTGTTTTGTTAACTATAATTGTAGTTATTGGGACTAGCTATGCTTTATGGCGACTAACATATTTGCAAGATGATAACAATCTTGTTAAATCTGGATGTTTTAAAATAAATTATAGTGATAAAAATTCGATTGATTTGAGTGAAGCTTATCCAATTGAAGATAAAGTTGGACAAAAACTTATTCCATATGAGTTTACTTTGACTAATATTTGTGATAGTATGGCCTCTTATAATATAAATTTAGAAGTTTTGAATGATACTAGTGTTGATTATGCTAAGTTTATTAAGGTGCAATTTGAAGATAAATCGCCACAACTACTTAATGTATATGAGGTTGTTACACCTACTTTAAGTAATGCTGTTAAGTCATACTCTTTAGGTAATGGAGTGCTGGAGTTTAATCAATCATTAACTTTTTATCTTAGATTATGGATAGATGAAGATGCATCAATTGAAAATGCTTATGAGAAAATTTTTAATAGTAAAATAACTGTGTCAACATCTTATGTTCCAAATATTGATGATAGTGAAGTAGATGAGAGCAATGAGAATCTTTTGTATAATATAGTAAAAAACCAAGCTGTTTTAGATAATAAGTCAAGTGCATTTGTAACATCAGATACTGGAATAAACTTTGGGGAAGCACCGTCAGATACCAATGGGGAAGGAGTTTATACAATAGCTAGTACTAAAGATTATAGATATCCAGTACATTACTTTAGAGG
>CATKEA010000201.1 GCA_949746915.1 uncultured Bacilli bacterium | reverse complement strand
TAATATTATTTAAAAATGTTTTACTTCTATATGAAGCAACTAACAAATTTCCTTGTATTTCATCATCGAATTTTAATACTTCTTCTCCTTCAAGTGTCTTTAATACATTTGCATATGATGTATGAAGTGTATTAAAATCTCCACTTATCAAATCTCTTACAACATTCTTAACTGTAACTAATCCAGAAAACTTTTCATCTTTATCAATAATAGGTACACCTGTTACACCATTTTCTACCATATAATCATAAGCTTCACTAACAGAAACATTATCAGCTAAACAAAAACCACGTTGATAATCAACATCTTTGATTTGCAATTTAACATCATTTAAATAACTAGGTTCCTTTACTTTAAAATAATTTAAAACATATTCTGTTTCTCTATTAATTTCTCCTAATACCATTGGTATTGTATTAAAACCAAGTTTATTTTTTAAATAAGATAAACTAATAGCACTTGTTACAGAATCAGTGTCTGGCTTTCTATGTCCAAATATATATATTTCTTCATTTTCCATATCAAAATCAACTCCTTAAATATGTTATTAAGTTTACATTTTTTTCCCTTATTTGTCAATAAAAAAGCTACTTCTTATGTAGCTAATTAATATTAAGATCCTACTATTGCACCACCATTCGGATGTAAAATTTGTCCTGACATATATCTAGAATCATCACTTGCTAAAAATAAATACGATGTTGCAACTTCAAAAGGCTGACCACTCCTGTTCATTGGTACTTTTGATGTATAAGTACCAAATGTTGTAACTTCACTAGCACTATAAGAAGCTGGTATTAATGGTGTCCAAATAGGTCCTGGGGCAACACCATTTACTCTTATTCCTTGAGAGACTAAACTAAGTGACAAACTTCTAGTAAAAGTAGTAATAGCTCCTTTAGTTGCACTATAATCAATTAAATCTTTATTACCTTGATAAGCTGTTATACTAGTGGTATTTATAATACTACTTCCACTTTTTAAATAAGGTAAAGCTGCTTTTGTCATATAAAAATATGAAAAGAAATTAGTTTTAAAAGTGTATTCTAATTGTTCACTAGAAATATCTAAAATACTTCTCTTTATAAATTGAACACCACAATTATTTACTAAAATATCAAGTTTTCCAAAAGTATCAATTACATCTTGTACTGCTCTTTGACAATTTTCTTCTATAGTTAAATCACCTGGTATAAGCAAACATCTTCTTCCATACGACTCAACCTGACTCTTTGTTTTTAAAGCATCAATCTCTTCACACAAGTAAGAAATAGCAACATCAGCACCTTCTTTAGCAAATAAAATAGCAACACTTCTTCCTATCCCACTATCTCCACCTGTAATCAAAGCTACTTTATTTTTTAATTTATTTGATGCTTGATAACAGATGTTTTCTGAAATTGGCAAAGGTCTCATAATATATTCTAATCCTGGCTGACAATCTTGATGCTGACTAGGATAAGAAATATCAACTACTTTGCACTTTTCTTCTTTTCCCATAAAATTATATCCGGGATACATAAATAAACCACCTCTACCAAAGTTTACGCTAAAAAAATAAAAGTAGAATAAAGATTCATAATTTCTCTTTATTCTACTACTAACCAAGCATTAGGTAATGATCTAATAGTTCTTTTATACCCATTATGTGGAATATTAACAAATTGATGATTTTCAGTCATAGAAGTAGATGTACCTCCATCTAAACTAGCCGCATTAATAGCACCATATTTCATCATAATTTCTGATAAATCTTTAAAAGATACCCCATCGCTTCTTTCCTGACGACCATCTACAACTAACAATAATACTATACCATCAGCTCTTTGACCAATAGCTGTTCTAGCTGTCGCCCAACCATTTTTAGTATCCTTAAATTGATCTTTTCCATTAATTACTAAGAAAGGTCCCCAATCAATAGCATCCCTTAATTTCATATTAATTGCTTCCTCTTTTGTCATATTTTTCAAAATCAATTTATTATCAGATGTAAATCCAATAATTCCTCCACTCTCAGTACCACGTCTAAAATTAGTTTTAACCTCACCTCTTGATATTACCAAACCATGAGGTATTCCACCATTACTACTCCAAGTTGGATCATAAAAACCACCAGCATTCATAGCCAATTTGGCATTATACTTTTGGGAAATTACTGATAATATTTCTCCATAAGAATTAGCAGTTTCCCCAGCCCCACTACTAACCCCAAGAATAACTTTAGAAGGATCATAAACAACAGCTAAATACCCAACATATTTTCTTCCATTATTATTAGTTCCATTAAGTTCAATTATCTTATATAAATTATTACCATCCTTTTTAGTAAGTAACTCTTTTTCAAATTCATTTAAATATACTGGCGCTTCATAATTATTAGTATTATCATTAAAATTATAAAGACCAACATCTGTACTCTCAGTATTAGTAAATTTATTAGAAGAATTATTTGGTTTTACTATTTCAACACTATTACTTTTAGTAAAATCAAATATACTTGCAAACATACTTCTAACATCATAATTACTAATAAAAACAAATAAAAACATGGACATTACTAAAAAGAAACTTGAAAAAACAATTGCTTTTAAAGGAAACTTTCGTTTCAACTTTTCAATATGTTCTTCAGGAATACTTTCAATATAATCCATAATACGATCATTTTCAATATACTCTTTTGGAATTTTTAATTCTATTGTATTCTCCAATTGATCTATAAATTCTTCCTTTGTATTAGCTTTTAATAACTCTTGAGGTATATCTAACTCCAATGTAAAATCAAGAAATTCAATTACTTCATCTTTCTCATTCATATTATACCTCCTATTTATATAAATCTTTTTCCTCTAAACTACTATTATACATTGCTAATTTATTATAATTTGTAATAGTCTCATTAAAAGTAGATTTAACACTATCAAAAGAAGTTTTAATCTTTTGATAATTATCTGTATAGTTATTACAAATATCTATGGTTTCTTTATTATCAAATGGAATATTACATAATTCATTTAAAACTACAACATTCTTCTCAATATTAGAAAGTTCTAACTTAATCATATTTAATTTATCAAAATATTCTTGATAAACATTTGGAATTTCTTCTAAATATATTCCAAAAAGGCCTTCAAAACTATTAATAATTTCTTCAATTTTATGGCTAGATTCAACAAATTGACTATACTCATTTTTTGTATTATTAATAAATTCTAGACTCTGTGAAGACACTTTTTGCCCTCTAGCTGGTTGAATACCTATTGATATAACAACAAATAATATAACTGCAAAAAAAACAATAATCATGCTCGATTTTTTCATAACCTCACCTATTATAATTATATCTCATAAATCACAATTTGAAAATATCGAAACCGAATTTAATTGTCGAAATTTTACAAAAAAAAGATATCCATTTGGATATCTATTTAAAAATTATATATACACTATTTTAAAGATTTAACTGGTTCAGATTCCATTTCTTGTTGTTCAACTTGAGCTTCTTCTTTAGCAACTTCTTCATCATAGAATTGTTGTGCAAATGATGAGAATGATGCAACTTCAACAGAGTCTTCTGTTTCTGAAACTATTGA
Source organism: uncultured Bacilli bacterium (assembly GCA_949746915.1). Taxonomy (GTDB): domain Bacteria; phylum Bacillota_I; class Bacilli_A; order RF39; family UBA660; genus CATKEA01. Next base: position 3,805 of record CATKEA010000201.1, on the reverse strand, counting down.
ACCATCAATCTCTGTTTCCTGATTTTGTTGTGATGATTTAACTTGATTAACAAGTTGATCTTCATCAAACTCAGTTACTTCTCCTCCTGATGTTCCTACAGAAGTAGCACCATCACTAAAAGTCATATCTCCTAATTCTTCATCAGATACAGGATTTTGTTCAATTGGTTTTTTATCTTCAGATGGATTTACAACATTACCATCCACATCCAATACTACACCATCAATACGATCACTAGTTACAGGAGGAAAATTAATTTCCGTATCATAATAACCATCTGATGTAGTTTGATTACTACTATTATTTTGTTTAGGCGCATTAGGATCATCATATACTATTTCATCATCTGAATTATTCTTATCAACATCAAATGCTCCATCTGCGTAATCTGGCATATTATAAGGATTATCTGGATCATTAGGATTATGTGAAGGAATATGTTCTTTTTGACCATCGCCATTAAGATCTACATCAATACTACCATCATCATTAACTTCACTACCATTATTAGTTACTTCTCCACCAACAGTAGTTCCATCCTTATCCATACCATCTTCATAATCTTCTCTGTCTTTATCAGCATCTTTGATAACACCAATAGCCTTATCATACTCATCTTTAGTAATATTACCATCTTTAAGATCTTGTTTTAAATTGTCTTTTGCTTCATCTTTATCCATATCTCCATTAAATACACCATCGTAATAATCTTGATAAAAATTATGCAAATCATCTGCCTTTTCCTCTGCTTCCTCTTTAGCTTTTTCATTTTCTTTTATAATAGTTTCTGTTGCTTTATCAACCATATCCTTTGGAGCACCAGCATCTATTGCTTTCTTAGCAGCTTCTTCTGGTGTGTTTCCAGTATACTCTTCAACTGCTGCAACAGGTGGTTTTTGCGGTACTTGTCCACCACCATTTCCTGAAGGTCTAGTATATGATGAGCTTCCTGTACTTGAACTATAACTTCCACCAACTGGAATTAATCTTCTTTCTCCATCAATTGTTGAATTGAAAGTATTAACATTAGCAGGATATTTATCAATATTCTTTAGATTAAAACTCATCATGTCAAGAATTACTTGTGGATCATAAACATCCTTAGTTAAACGTTCATATTCAGTCTCACCAGAGAACTTCATAAATCCACTATTTTTCTTAGCATTATATTCATTTTTTAATTCTCTAATATCTTCATTATATTTTTCTAAATCAGCTTTTAAAGTAGCACACGCAGAATCAACTTTACTTCTATGCTCTATTGTACCATCTTCTCTAACTCTTCCAGTAACTAAGATTTCAGAAAAATCACTTAAATCAGCACTTGATCTAAAATATCTAACAAAATCAACTGGATACATTGTATTAATTACAAATGAAGCACCTGGTACAGAAGAAACATCAACATATTTACTAGAACTATTATTAATAAAATAGTCGTAATACATTTGTTTTTTAATTTTTGCTATTTCTGTTCTCTCTTTATCATTAGTAGCTCTATTGTAACGAGCTTGAATTTGTGTAAAATCAGAAATAATATTCTTACTAGCTTGATCATTAAATAACTCAGCAATAGTAGTATCACCAATAGTATCATTAGCATAGAAGAAACTCATAGCAATCATACCTTGGTTAGCTTGTTCCATAATATTATCTACATTAACGGTTTCTCCATTATAAATTTGAGCTAATTCTTCAGTAGACAAATTATTAAAATAAGTATACATAGATAATGCTTGTTCTGGAGTAAGTCCCCATTTACTAGTACCATCATTTGCTCTCATCCAACTTTGAGAAACATTTAAACGTTCAAGAATATTATAAATTTTAGTCATGACAGTTTTTTGATCAGATTCTTTAGCATTTTCTAAATAATATTTCCAATCTTTTCCTTCCATGCTATCTTTCTTATCATCTTTATCATTTTTTAATATATAGGCTGCTCCACCTAGAGCTGCTACGGCAGCAGCCCCACCTAGAGCATATTTCCAACCATCATTATTCTTTTCTTTTGTTAAATCTACATCATCATTCAACTCTTTTTTTTCCGCATTATTTGCTGAACTACGAGTTTTATTTAAATCATCTAAAGTAGTACCTTTTGCAATAGCAGTTCTTCCAATATTATTATTTGACAAATCATTTGATTCCCCTAATAAAATATCACCATCTACTAAATCAACACACTTTCTATTTAAAATAGATTGTCCAATAGCACTTCGAACATCCTCACGTGTTCCATCTAATGCTCTTCCTTTAGTTTCTTTAGAGGCTACTTCGTTAAAATATTTCTTAAAATTTTTAAAATCAACATCCTCTACTACACTATAAGTTCTATTTGAATAGAATATATAAACTTTTCCTGTTTTATCATTAGGACCTGTTTTTCTAATAAAATACGCTTCTCTAACTTTTGACATAATAATCCCCTTTCTCCCCTATTTGTTTCTTGTCTTTCCTGTATATGTATATCCATTACCTAATAACTTAGTATCATCATAATGACTCCATGTATATTGAGTATAAGCAGCTTGAACAATTTGACGTGCTCTTACCTTATAGAATTTTACATATCCATAAATTGGTTTAGCATCAGAAATCTTTTCTTTATATGTTTTAGTTCTTTGTCTATAAATAACAACATCTACACTCTTATTTACATAGCTTGTACATTGAGCTTTAACATCAGTAACTGTTGAACCTGCACTTGGTGCTGATGTAGTAACTGTTTCTACTGTTCTTGTTTGTTGTTTCCATATAATATATGGATGATTTGTACAAGTATTACCACATTTATCATAATCTATTCCAACATATACCCAACGAGTAGTTTCAGTATCATTTGGAACATTATATCCTGAATAAGTTTTTCCAGTATCATGCCAATCAGAAGTTACTCTCTTAACTGATGAACCTCCACCTGTACTACTTCTAGTTACAATATACTTCCAGTTTGAACATACTTTATATGTTACATGATCAACAACATCTTCTTCAGTACGAGTAACTGAATAATATTGATATTCAGCAGCCTTAGTACCTGTTTGAACATATTTACTTCCAAGATCTACTACTTCTTTAGTTGCAGTATTACCAAATTTAATATTGTCACTATCTTTGTATGTATAAGTTTTCCAATCAGTCCATGCAGAATATACTGTATTATTATATTTCTTATATTGATATTCTTTATTAACTATTGGACTAGGACTTGGACTATTTGTTGGACTAGGACTTGGACTATTTGTTGGACTAGGACTTGGACTGTTTGTTGGTTTTATCGTAGGTGTTGGATCTGGTTTAACCGTACTTGTTGGACTTGGATTACCACTAGGTTGTGGCTTATTTGTATTTGTAGGTTTTGGATTACCAGTACCAGTAGGTTTAACAGTTGGCTCAGTTTTCTTTTCACAAATAGCATTTTCACAATATGAATAGCATCCTAAGTGAACCAAAATATAATCCTCTTCAGTAGAACATTTTAGGTTAACTTTCATTATGTATTCTTTTTCACCTTTTTCAAGTGTTACATATGAGTTAACAATGTCACAACTTTTTCCATCTTTATCAACAAATGGAACAAGTAACTTCATGTCTAACATTTCTTGTAATGTTAATGTTTTTCTATCTCCAACATTAACTGGCAATCTATCAGTAGTAAAATACGTAATAGCTGCTTCCTTCATTGTCTGAAGATTAGAATTAAATATTTGTGCCTTTAATGATCCAAAATCATAACCATTACTGTTTCCTTTAGGCCAAGGCACTAGCCATACTAATAGTAAAACAAAAACTATTATTAAG
>CATKEA010000200.1 GCA_949746915.1 uncultured Bacilli bacterium | reverse complement strand
TTTTTTATGTTTAGATATAGAAATATTTATAAAAATAGTTTATAATTTTGATATGAAGTCAGTATTATATGTACTAGATTATTTAATTTTGCGAAAAGTTGTAGATAATTATTACTATCGTATCATAAGGAAATTAGTCGAGCTGATTCGATTTTAAAATATAAAGGTTAATTTTTATTAATCTTTTTTGTTTTGAAAGGATTTTGATTAGTTATTTAAATAGTAAAAGAAAAACTAGTGAAGATAGTATATGATAATGATTGTATGGCATATAAGTCTAATACCGTAGACTGGTTATGAAAATAGTGATTGGTGTATCACAAAATGAAGTAGAAAAGAGTTTAGAAAGAATTAAAATTGGAATGGTTAGTGTTATTCATTCTAGTTATATTTAAATCATCCTAAAATAGTAAATAAAAAGTTACTAACAATTTATTTATAAGGTAAAAGTTATCAAATTATTGCTAATGTTTATAATAAAGAAGAAATATTAGGTAAAGATAACTGGGTAGATTCTACAATAAATTATATAATGTCAAATAACCTTTATAGAGGTGATTATGTTCTAACTTATTATTAAAAATTTTGCTTTAGGTTTTAGTTATTTGTTATAATATATGACATGGGAGTGGTTACAATGATCAAATATATAAAACCATATAAAATAATTAAAACGGATTAATTTATAAGAGAACCTGTAGATTTATTAAGTAAAGAAATAATTGATGCTTCTTCAAAAAGAGTAATTTTAAATGGTGGTAGAGGAACAGGAAAAGTGTAATTCTTCATAATAATCAAGAGAAAGGTCTTGGTACTGAAAATCAAACTATGTTGATACAATTTGATTCAATTACTATGTTTTCTAGTAGTCCTAATGAATTATTTGATGAAAAATTTTTTGATCATTATTATGAATTAGTATTTTCTTGGAAATTATTGTCTTATATAAGTGATAATTATGTTTTAACTTACGAATCTCATTTCAAAGACATGGAGTCATTACTAGAATGTATATCAAAAAACATATATGATTGTATTAATAGTATATATTATGGAAAAAGAGAATTACAAAGATATTTACTACCTACTGAAATATCATCACAGATATTGGAAAGATTTAAAAGATATTTTGGAATTAAACATTAACTTTAGCAATAGATCGCTTTGATTGGCTTAATGGTAGTAGCGCTTATGTTCAACAAATTGTAAGTAAATATTTTGATTTGTTTGATAAAACAGTAATTACTGCTGATGATTTAACTTTAGAGGATAAAAATAGACAAATTGAATTGGAGAATAAAGGTTATTCTTTTATAATAGTTATGTATGGAAAAAATGTAAATGTTGTTAGACAAATCATAAGGAAACGGCTTCAATTACATAATGAAATAACAAATAATTCTAAGAAATTTTTTGGTGATAATCTTATGACAGATGAGATTTATCGTAATTTAGTTAGTAAGTCTAATGGCAATGTATCATTAATGTTAAATACGCTTGGAGAAATTATCGATTTATTTGATTGGAAAGATGGCGGTGTTCAAAATTTAGAAGATGAATTTAATACTGAAATTAATACTCAATTAAGTAAAATTAAACAATTGAGAAAAATTGATGCTACTCCACCTAAATTACATTTATAAAATAATAGTATAAAAAATAGTTTTATGCAAGGAACTATTTTTTATTTTTTCAATTGTGTATTAATAATGATATAGGTATTTATTTTTTTCAATAGAAGATATCATTTTACTCGAATATCATTATAATGAATAGTTTTTATTAAGTCTTTATAGGAATAAAAATTTCGATATTGATTAAATCTATTTTTTTAGAAATATTGTTTCAATTAAATAAAATATTATGATATACTTATTAAAGTATTAATTAATTCTAAATTAGTTGATATTCTGATAGAAATTTTGGAGGTTTGGTTATAATGAGTAGTATTTATCAGTTAAAATATGCAGTAATGCCAGTTAGCAAATTTAATAAATTGGATGTAACTTGTTCTACATCATTTAATATTGTTTCAAAGTGTTATGTGGTTAGTGAGCAACATTTAATGGATGGAAGTTCAATAGTTTTATATGATGTTGTTTTTCCTTTTCAAGACTTTGAGGACCAAGATTTTTCAAAAAGAATAGAGCCAGTGTATAATTCACATTCTAAATGTATAAATTCGACTGTTGTTTCTTGTGTTTTTGATAGTTTTGATGATGCTTTGGTTGTTGCAGATTTAGAAAATAAGAAATTATTATTAGATGATATAGGTCTTTTGCCATTTGATGATAATTTTGATAAATTTTCAGCTATTTTAAAGAAAAATCATCAGAGATTGGAAGAAAAATATAGAAAAGTTGAGCAAGAAATAGAATTTGCTACTAAAGATATGCAAGTAAAAAAATCTTATCATTTTGATTTTGATAAGATATTAGAAAATATTTCTATTTATCCAGAAGATTTTTATATTAGAATTGTTGACTCTTTGTCTTCAGAAGAGAGAAATTATTTAAGAGAAATGGTTAGTAATAAAAGTTGTAAAAATTGTTTGAATGATTTGTGTAAGGGTGAAAAAAACTCTAATGATGCTTGTGTTTTATGGGATAATAAGACTTTGATTGGAAAACAGCTAATAAAAAGTAATATACAATAAAAAATGCTCTCAGGATGTAGCCTGGGAGTATTTTTTAGCTGTAGATACTATTTGTTAATTTACTTACTGCTGTATATATATAAGAAAGTCTATACCAAGTTTGATAGTTTACCATTCCTGTTTGTGATAAGTAGAAGACACTTTGGAATTTTAAAACAGCTTTTTTTGTGTCTTCATCAAAATATCCAGATGGGTTAACTATTACTGGTATTCCAGGATAGCTTCCCCTTATGTAATTTAGAGCATTTTGTATAATGTAAACTTCTATACTACAATCGCCTTCTTTAAGTGTTTCTTTAAATGAATATGGATATTCTTCTGTTATTTCTGCTTCGTATATGCCAATATTATTTCCATAATAGTATTTAAGTATGTCTAATGCTTTATATCCTTTGCTTCCTAATTGTTGTGATCCCCATTGGCTTAAATATCCAGGTTCAGTGGTACTGTTTTTGTAATGAGCTAATAGTGGTTCTGTTCTAAATCCACGTCTTATATAATTGGTAAAAATTTCATCAACCACATTTGAAATTGGTTCAAATATTGTTCCATTTTTGTTGTATTTTTGATCATATGCAGTAGTTGATGTTATAGTAAAATTGTATCCTTTACTGGTATACCATTCAGTAAATATTCTATTTAAAGTGAAAGATATAATTGCTAAGATATTTGCTTTAAGTGTTTCTTTTGGCCAAGTACTATATATTTCACTACTGGCTACATTTTTGATGTAGTCTATGAAAGGTACAGTATAATTTGGGGCTGTAGCATTGGTTGGTATACCATCATGAACAATAATATTTTCTGGAATTAATACTTTTTGTAAAACTAAAGGTGTTATTTCATTATCATTGATTGTATCATTTGATACATTTGGAGGATATTCTCCCCAAAGAGTATTTGGTGGTATTTCTGTAATATCTTTGTTTTGGTTTTCATCAATAGATGTCATATAAACATTTTGAATTGAAGTTATTTCATCGAATATTTGTACTCCTTCAATTTCTGTTGGAGTTAAACCTAAGGCTGTAACTAAAATGTCATATGTTTCATAAGGTCTTGTTTCTTTTTGATTTTCTTCAGAAAAACTTTTGTCAACAGTATCTAATGTTATAAGCTCGGTTTTTCCATCTTCATTTGTTTTGTATGTAGCAAGTGTAGTGTCATTTTTTGATATAGTAACAGTTGCATTTTTTATTGGATTTGCAATACTGTCGTTATAAACATTGACTATAAGATATCCTTTTGCCATAATTCACCTCGTTATATTATATATAATATATTGTTAATAAATGAATATAATTTATCGAGGTGATACATTGTTAGATGAGAATTTGCAATTAAATAGTACTGGTGATAATGTTAAAATTTTACAAGAAAAATTAAAAATACTAGGCTTTTATAATGCTATTGTGACTGGGATTTATGGTTTGGCTACAGAAGTTGGTGTTAGAGCTTTTCAAAAAGAATATAATCTAGAAGAAACAGGTATTGTTGATAATGAAACTTGGCAATTATTATTTGAGCTTACTGAGGTTGCTGTTGTTCCTTATAGTAATATGCCTATTCTTAGCTTAGGATCTACGGGAGGAGCAGTAAGTGATTTACAAACTAAACTTAGTGCGTTGTTATATTATACTGGTCCTGTTACATCTAAGTTTGATTTGGAAACGGAGAATGCTGTAAAAAGATTTCAATATAATAATGATTTGACTACTACAGGGGTTGTTAATAATCAAACTTGGAATTTGATAGATTATTTGTATGGGACTCTTAATGATTGTGTTATTGGTGATAATAATCAGGAAAATGGATATCTTTCTTATGTAGTAAAAAGTGGAGATACCTTGTATGCAATAGCAAGTAGATATGGAACAACAGTAGATGCAATTAAAAGGCTTAATAATTTAAGCAGT
>CATKEA010000199.1 GCA_949746915.1 uncultured Bacilli bacterium | reverse complement strand
TCAATTGTACTAAGTGTATAATTGAAATCTGCTCCCATTTTATCCATTTTATTTGCAAAAATAATACGAGGAACATCAAATTCAGTAGCTTGACGCCAAACTGTTTCAGTTTGTGGTTCTACTCCAGCTTGAGCATCTAATAATGCAACAGCACCATCTAATACTCTAAGACTTCTACTAACTTCAACCGTAAAATCTACGTGCCCTGGCGTATCGATAATATTAAAACGATACCCTTTCCAATGAGCAGTTGTAGCTGCTGATGTAATAGTAATACCACGTTCTTGTTCTTGAGCCATCCAATCCATTTGGCTTTCTCCATCATGAGTTTCACCAATTTTATGAATTTTCTTTGTATGGAATAATATACGTTCGGTACAAGTAGTTTTACCTGCATCGATATGAGCCATTATTCCAAAATTTCTTGTGTTTAATAATGACGTATCACGAGCCATAATTAACTCCTTTCTTACCAACGATAATGAGCAAACGCTTTATTAGCTTCTGCCATTCTATGTGTATCTTCACGTTTTTTTACTGCTGCACCAGTACCATTAGATGCATCAATTATTTCATTAGCTAAATTTTCAGCCATACCTTTTCCGCCTCTTAATCTAGCATAATTTACTAACCAACGAAGTCCTAAAGCTTGACTTCTATCTGCTGATACTTCTATTGGAACTTGATAATTAGAACCACCTACACGACGTGATTTAACTTCAAGCAATGGTTTAATATTTTCTAGAGCTTTATTAAATACATCTAGAGGATTTTCTCCAGTTTTTTCTTTAATTATATCAAAAGCATCATAAAGAATAGTCTGAGCCTTTCCTTTTTTACCATCTAACATAATTCTATTAATTAATTTAGTAACTACTTTAGAATTATATATTGGATCTGCCAAAACGTCTCTTTTTACTGCACGTCTCTTACGCATTTTCTTTTCCTCCCTTCATCTATATCTATATTAAGTTATAGTTATTTTTACTTTTTAGGTTTCTTAGCACCATATTTTGAACGACCTTGTTTTCTATCCTTAACACCAGCAGTATCTAATGTACCACGTATAATGTGATAACGAACTCCGATTAAGTCTTTAACACGTCCACCACGTACTAATACAACACTATGTTCTTGTAAATTATGTCCTTCTCCAGGAATATAAGTATCTACTTCTTTTCCATTACTTAGACGAACACGAGCATATTTTCTTAAAGCTGAGTTTGGCTTTTTAGGAGTTTTAGTACCAACACGTGTACATACTCCACGTTTTTGAGGAGAAGAAGTTTTAGTTGCAACTTTTTGAATGCTATTTACTCCAATTCCCAAAACAGGTGCCTTACTTTTTCTAACTTTATCTTGTCTATTTTTTCTTATTAGTTGTTGCATTGTAGGCATATATATCAGTCTCCTTTCTTTACACATATCCAGGTGTATCATTTTCTCTTATAAATTTAAGTTTTGTCAAAAAACAAAACCTAAATCAATCAGCATGTATAATATAACACTAGATATTCACAAAGTCAACACCTTTTTATATAAAAAAAGACTTTGGCAATTAACCAAAGTCATTCATATCTAGCTAAAATGGTAAATAATCTGCATAATCTGGTATAGGATTATCTTCTGTATAAACCATAGGTTGAACTGGCTCTGTAGTTGCAACCTCTGTCATAGGTGGATCAAACCCAATAGGCTGACTTGGTTCTGGAATATTACTTACAGTAGTTCCAGCGGTAGAAGTATCAACACCTACACCAACTTGTTGTTCAGTACGCGCTGCTAAAACTGCATCATTATGTTCTTTAGAAAAACCTGGACCATAATCATTTAAATTAAGCGGTTGTCCAGTAGTAGCAGTATCTGAAACTTGTGTACCAAGCGTATTATCAACTCCACCACTAACTAAAGTAGACGAATCTGAACTAGGATTCTTTTGAAGCATTTGATTTCCTATATTGTTAACATCTGGCAATTTATCACTAATTGCATCAGAAGCATTTTTAATTAAAGCTTGAGCATTTTGTTCTGGACTATAACCTGGACCATAATTGGCAATACCTTCTGCTCCATTTTCTTTTTGAAATTCTAACTGATCTCTAAGTGCATCTGTATCAACACTTAAAACAGAATCTGTTCCCTCTGCTTCTTGTTGAGACTCATAACCTTTAATAAGTCTATTCGTCTTTCTATTATCTAAATCTGCATTGATTATTTCAGATGCAAGATCCTGAGTATAAGGATCAGCCCCATCAGTAGAAGCCTGAATTGTTTCAACTTTCCCTGCTACAACAGTTCTTCCTGAAACATCTTGTGTTGAACCATCCTCATTGAATATTACTCCTCCACCATATTTATCTTTGACAGCGACTCTTCCATCATCTAACTTAACAACTTGTCCACCATCCATTCCGCTAGCCAAAGCTTTAAGACGAACATCATCGGTCTCAAATGGAGTACCTCCTATACCTTTATTATTATAAATTGTTCCTTTACCATTTTCATCCAAAACAGCCCATCTACCATCAGCTGTTTGTGTAGCGTTTTCAGGTACATAACTAGGTCTTTCAACTCCATTTCCAGACCCTGCTGCCTGTCCAGAAGCATTACCATCCAATCCACCAGCTCTAGCTTGAATATTTGCATCTGCAGAAAGATATTCTTTAAGAGTATTGCTTAAAACAGTTGCAAAATCTTGACTATGTCCTAAATAACCGTTTTTAACACTTTCAAGTTCTGCAATAACAGAATCCATTTGAGCAGTTACACTACTAGTAGTTTGATAAGCTTCCCTAGATTGTTTCAATTGACTAAGCATAGAATCAATTTCACTAATCAAAGATTCTGTATTTTTACTTATAGCCGTACTTGCATTATTAAGTGTCGACTGATCAATTCTTGTTCCATTTACCATAAACACTCTCCTTTCTAATTATTGTTTATCATTACTAGCTTGTCCCATCATCTTCTCATTAACTTCAAAAACCTTTTCAAAAGCAGGAATAGTTCCACCAGTAGAAACTATAGTAGAATCACCAGTTACTCCAGCAGCGTTTAAAACTTCTTCTGGAATACCAGCCAAACCACCCTGTGACGTTTGCGATTGCTGTACATTTGCGTTTCCTAACGAAGAGTTCCCCTCACCTGGAATAGTTCCACCAGTAGAAACTATAGTAGAATCACCAGTTACCCCAGCAGCGTTTAAAACTTCTTCTGGAATACCAGCCAAGCCACCCTGTGACGTTTGCGATTGCTGTACATTTGCGTTTCCTAACGAAGAATTACCCTCACCTGAAATACCAGACTTCGTAGTACCTGCATTATGTTTAGACGCTTCTGCATTAATTTTATTTTCAGAATTTGATAATTGTTGTGTAGCTTTAGCAGTATCTCCAATACTACCATCTTCTTCTTTATTATACTGATATCTTGGATCATTCTTCATTGCTGAATTTGTAGTGCCTGTATTAACTCCACCTGTTATCTTATCAGCATTTTCTTTCGTCGTAAATCCCAGAGGAACTCCATTTCTATCTATTCTAACGGAACCATCTTTACGATACTGAAAAGTGTACTCTCCTTCACAGAATGCACTATTATGAACTTTTGACTCATCTACAAAATTACCATTTGCAGCATCATTTGCATTAAGCGATATTTTTCCAAAATCAAATCCACTAGCACCTGCAGAAAAAGCTCCTGCACCAATAGACATAGACGCAATCGTTTTTCCATCCAACTGTGAAATACTCATACTTGTACGTGAATCCTCAAGTTCATAAGTAGATATAATATCTTGTAAAGTCTTTAAAAAATCATCCCTATAAGTACCATAATCATTAGTAACAGATTTTAAAGTATCAGCTAAATTATCAAGAAAAACTACTACATTCCCATTAGATTGATAATACTCTTTAACATTACTTACTATACTATAAAGTTCTGTAAGGTGAGAACAAATACTATTAGAATATTTTGAAACATTAGATATAGCACTTTCTATTTCCGACTTTTCTAATCTCGTTTCAGCCATAATAAGTCAACTCCTATTCTCCCCCAAATTCTCTACCCATCGTGTTTTCTTCTTGTTCAAGACTTTCAGCAGCTCTATTTAAAGCTGTTTCAATTTCTTCAATATTTTTTACAGCATTAGATAATCTTTTATGTAAATCTGTATACTTTGTAGTATAAGCTTCACTTGCTTCACCTTGCCAACCACTTCTAATTGTATCAACCTGACGATCAAGATTTGTAGCAGTACTTTCTGCTTCACCTCTTAAGCTAGCAATACGAGATGCAGTTTCCCTTAATTGATCAGGACTAGCATTCAAATTTAAATCACTCATAAATTCATCTCCTCAAAATTTTAATTATAAAATTAACAATCATTATTAGCTTCTTTTTAAAGGTGCAGCAGCTTGAGCAACACTTTCACTTGCTTTACCAATAATACCAGCACGCTCACTTTCACTAGCAGAATACTTTGCAGCAGCATTTGCTAACTTAGTATTAAAACTAGTTAAAGTTTGAATATGCTTTTGAGCTTCAGTTCTTAAACTTTCATAATAATCCATTATAGCTCTAGAACCTTGTGTTGATTTATAAATATTTTCCCCTTCCATTCTGTTCATCTCAGCTGTAATCTTTTGATGAAAACTTTCCATTTCTGAAATATTTTGATCCACTTTAGCTTTTACGGCATTCATCTCCGCAACGTCAACTCTTATTTGTCCATTCATTATTAATCACCCTTTCCTATTGTAATAAGCTATTAGCTTTTGCTACATTACTAGCTTCAGCTTCAGCAATTGACTGTGCAGACTCATTCATTGTAAGTGAAAGAGCATCAATTTTACCATTTAACTGCTCTACTCTTTGCTTAAATTCACTACATTTATTAACGTACTCTAAAGATGCCGGACTTTGCCACGCACCACTTTCTCTCATTGTCTGTATTTCTGTTAAATACTTATTTGCTAATACAGATAATTCTTGACCATAACCTTTTACATTACTCGCTAATGCCATAAAATCATCTGTGTTTACTGTCATTGAAAAACCATCATTCATAAATAATTCCCTCCTATTATTATTTATATTACATTTTCATATTATTATAATTGACACTTCAAGTCAATTATTTTTACACAAGTTTACGTTAAATTAATCAGATTATTGTTATTTATCTAAATGTGATTGCTTATATTCATAAATTTTCTTACGTGTTTCTGGCAATAACTTAGCATTAGCTTGCTCTGGACTAAGCGCATTCATTAATGTCGTATTAAACGAATTAACACTATTTACTTTACCTCCCGGAACTGTTACATACTCTCCACTTGCTAAAACTACCATTGTTCTTGTATTAGGACCTTCTTTATAAGTTGTTTGCTGAACAATATAATTATCTCCACCATATCCAGAGAAAGGCTTTTTCTTACTTATTGTTACATCACTCCATGGACCACCACCATATAAAGCTTCTTGCTTAAGCCTATCTTTATGTACCTCTTCTGCTCGCTCTAAAAACTCATTATTTGTTTTAAATAAATCTTCATGTGTCTCTTCTGTTCGTTCTAAAAACTCATTATTTGTTTTAGAAGAATCTTCTTGAACATTTTCAGATGACGATAAACGTTTAGCCTCTTCATGTTCCAACTTAATACTCCTCTTTGTTTCAGTTAAAGTTGAAGCTGATTCAGTTTTTTTATCTATTCCACCAGTTATCTTATCTGCATTTTCCTTTGTTGTAAAAGCCATTGGTACACCATTTTTATCTATCCTAACAGAACCATCTTCACGATATTGAAATGTATACTCTCCTTCACCAAAAGCACTACTATGCACCTTTGACTCGTTTATAAAGTTCCCATTAGATGCATCATGAGCATTTCCAGATACTTTACTAAAATCAAATCCACTAGCTGCTAAACCACCAGCACCTACAGACATAACAGCAGTAGCACCATCTAACTTAGATACATTACTATTAACACTCTGATCAGTTTGCTGATAATTGATAAGGATACCTTGAAGAGCCTCTAAAAAATCACTATTAAAACTTGAAAAATTATTATTCAAATCTTTAAGATTATTTCCGATTTCATCAATATATTCAATAGAACCATTATTAGACTCTATTACTTCTTTAGCATCACCAATTAACGCAATCAATGAATTAAACTCATCACTTAACTCACTAGATTTAGCTTTTACTATATTAGAAAAATCTTGAATGCTATTACTATTTACAAGTATATTTGCCAAAATAATCACCCCAAACTAAAAATTAATTTAAAATATCTTTTTCTTGATTTTGAACATACTTTGCTATACATACAAGTGACTCTTCTGTGTTTCCAATTGATTCAATAACTGCATCAACCCGTTTATATAATTCATTATAACGTTCAACAAAAGCTACACTAGTATCACTTTTCCAATCATCTTGCAACTGTTCAACATATTTTTTCAATTCCATAATAATATTACTCATTTGCCCTTTATGATTAGCAATGTTAGCAGCCAACTGAATTATACCATCTGGATCATACTTAAATTTAGAATCCATTTTCTAAAACCTCCTATTTAACTAATCATTTTCATTCCATGTATTTGCAAACTTATCAGGTGTTCCATACATAGCCTTAATTTCTTTTGTACTACTACCGTAATCAGATAATTGAAAATGTGGCATATCAACAATTGTTGTCCAATCTCCACCCCATTCAAGCCCAATAGACTTACCAATCTCACCAACTTGCTTTAGCTTATCAACATCATAAGGATCACCATTTGCCATACAAACATCAAATGCAATACCCCACTGATGATTAGAAGAATAAGATGAACCCTTTGCATTCGTTACCCTGCTACCAGGAGCAGTTCTACCTTGTGCATAAAGTTGATCTTGTCTACCAACAGAGCGAACTGATTCTGTTATCTTAATCGGTATTCCCAGTCTAGCACATTCTTCAATTAACTGGTTTTTCATATCCTCAACTTTTGGATGTAACTCATTTAAGCTAACTCGTCCATTTTTATCATAAGTATACAAATTAGATGTATCAACTTTACCTTCCAAAACTTTAGCTGCCATTTTCTTAGTAAGTGAATCAGGAGACTGCAACATCTCAGTATTAGCAGCTTTAGCGGATGTACTAAATTTTGTATTTCCTAATTGGCTATAGGCATTGGAGCTTGTTGCTTCATTAACATTCGAATTATAAGAATTACTCGGTGTACTTGTACTATTTCCACTATTAATTAAAGCTTCTGCATTCTCCTTTGTTGTAAAAACCATAGGAAAACCATCTTTATCTATTCTAACAACATTATCATCTAAATAATTTAATTTATACTCGCCATCTGTAAATGCCTCTTTATAAACATTTTTTTCATTCAAAAAACTATTACTAGCAAGATTACTTGCATTATTAGCTGTTTTAGCAAAATCAAAATTACTAAATGCTTTAGCACCAAGTGTCATAGTTACAATATCTCCAATAGAAACACTAGAACTTACTTTCTTATCAATTTCTTCATAGTTAATAACCATTTCTTTTAATACTTTTGTAAATTCTTCTGCAAAAGCTCTATAATCCCTATTTACTTCCCTAATAGAATTAAGTAAAGTCGTAATGTTATCAAATAAACCAATATTATCAACCCAAACACCCTTTATCATATCTACCTGATTGCAAATACTATTAAAATGTTCATTAAGATTTGAAACATTTGTATTAATATTAGCAATTGTAGTTTCTAGAACTTCTTTCTTTAAAGATATTTCTGCCATTATAAACCACCCCATTAAAATCCATCTGTATGAATATTAGGTCTAGACTGCATCTGATCTTCCATGTCTACCCTAATAGATCTTAAATCATCAATAACCTGACTATAAAAATAAGCCATTTTTCTTAAATTTTCCTGATACTCAGCAAATTTATTTTTAAAAGCTTCTGTATCAGTAGCTCCAGCCCAACTTTCTGTTGTTAACTTTTCAATAATACGTTCTACTTCTTTATTATTTTCAACTTGTTGTTGATTACATAAACTTTCTAACTGATTAATACTGTAATCCACTTGAGATAAATCAGTATAAATAACATCATTTCCCATTATACCAACCTTCTCCCTTCATTTTTATCAATCTTCTGTACTGTCTTTTGATCAACTTCTACATAATGATCAATTACATTCTCTTGTAAATATTTTGCAAAAGTATTACAATTTTCACGAAGTTTATCACTTATTATTTTCATCTGACTAATAGTATCGCTACCCTGTTTATCAATAAGTTGTGATGAAAGAATCCTATTATCTCTTAATAAGTTTACAATATTTTGAAAGTTTTGAAATATTTCAACATAACGATCTCCACATTTTTGAAGAGAATCAATATCTTGTTTAATTTCTCTAGAATCTATTTTCATACTATCCCCCCTGTAATACTTTTTATATGTGATACATATGCATTTAAATTATTAATTAATTTATCTATCATGCTTTCATTTGCCCTTATTCGTCTTTGAATACTACGATTTATATGTTCATCACCATCAGAATCATACCAATATAAATCTGGATATAATCTGCGATTTTCTTCTTCTAATCTCTCTTTTTCATTAAGATCTCTTATATGCTCATTTATTAAACCAATAATATCACAAAGCATCTGCAACTGTGTTTCTAATTTTTTACAACTATTAATACAATTTCTTTGTTCACTACTAAAATGATTAAATGATTCACCTTTCCAACTAATAGAAGTTTGACTCAAAAAAGACTGCAAATTACTCTTTATTACACCCATTTGTATTGAAAAATTTGAAGGGCCATCTGTACTAACTGAAAGTGATCTAAAATCTTCCTGCATACCTATCACCTAAATAACCTTTCCGATTTTTGAAACTTGATTCATAGCTTCCATATCTAGATTTTTATAAATACTAGTAACTTGATTCAAAAATTTAATATTATTCATAATTGTACTTTGTAATTCCTTTATCTTTTCATAGTCTTTACTAAATGTACTAAAATTATAATCAGATGCATCTCCATGCCAAATGATTTCATTTATTTGCTTCATATTCTTTTGATAATTTTCAGTAATATCTTCCATTCGTTTCAAAATTTCTATTAAGCCATTCATCTCACCTTCAACTGCATCAGTTTTAATAATTTCTTTTGTAGCCATTTTACTTCTCCTCTCTTGTCAATTTTCTTGCTGATAAATCCCTTTCAAGAGAATTAGTAGATGATGATACAAATTTAAGCATCTCCACATATCCTCTACATAACTCTAAAATTTTTTCAAAAGAATCCATATAAGTAGTTAATATTGTACTCATATATTGATCAGTATCATCTCCACCCCAAAAAGAGTTTTCTTTAATACCATTTACTTTATTCTTAAATGCAAAAATATTTTTTGAATATTCATCATTCAATTGATCTAATTTATTAGTATAACTATCTAATTGACCAAAATCTACCTCTATCTTCTTCATAACACCAACTCCCCTCTATTCATTAGTTGATTCTCCTTGTGAATAATTTGAAGAAATATCAAAATTTATAACAGACTTTGATGTAGTTGTTAAAAAATTATCAAAAAAATCAGAAATGCTAACAGAATAATTTTCTTCATTATCAATTACTACTTCTTCTTTTGGTTTATAAACACTAGAAACATTATATCCAGAATCATTATTTGTTGCATACTTAGAAATACTATTTCCATAAATAACTTGTTTATTAGCTTGTCCACTAACAATAGAAGAACTACTAAATGATGTATATTTAGGTTTATATTCTAAAAAAGCCATTGAATCATCACTTCTATAATCTCTTGTAAATTTACTTATTTCAACAACTGATGTTAAACAACTAGTTAGCGCATCACTATCTACCTGAAAACTGCCTCCTCTTTCTAAAAGCCTATTTTCAAGACCACGATAATTATCAATAGAAGAAATCACATACTTTTCTAAATTCCTTAATTCATCGTCTATTTTCGCTATTCTAGATTCAATTGTAGATATGAAACTCGAAATACCACAACGCCCATATCCATTTAACGCAGTATAAGCATTAGAATTATGAAAATTAGAAACTTCGGTAACAAATTTATTTACAACCATAGGTTGGAATTGTTCATTCAAATTTGCACTAACATTATCAACATCAAATGAAACTTGTCCCATTAGCCATTACCTCCCTGTCCACGTTTATTACAAAAATCATCAAAAGACGAATCTTGATATCCTAAATAATAAACCTTTTTAATGTCATCCTTATTAAATAAAATATTTTTACTAGCAGTAACATAAGCTTCTGGAAAAAAACATCCCACATAATCAAAATTTTTTGATGGATCACTTACAAGTTTTTGATCATATCCTAAAATAATAATTTTACGTAATTCGTTTTTTAACATCACTAAAGATCCAATTGGAAGTTCTTTTATATTCATAATAGCTCATCCCCTTTAGCAATTTGTTTCTTCATAGCATTAATAAAATTGAAATATTCACCATTTTGGCATCCCATATAATAAACATTTTCTATTTGCTCATGATCAAATAACACCATTCTATTTGGAGTTAAAAACCCAACAGGATACAATACCCCTACATAATCCCAAACCTTATCAGACTGATTATTTTTTTGCAAATATCCTGAAATCATTAAACGTTCTTTTGTATTAAACAAAGTAACAATTGTACCAACTGAATAATAATTTTTTTCCTTCATACTACACCTCCTACTTAATTTCACCAACATACTTATCAGTAGTTCCTGATATTCTAGAAGAAGCAGATGTGGTTTTTGTACTGTATTGTTCTAATATCGTACGTAAATAATTAGAGTAACTTAATACCTCACTAGGAAATTTATTAAATTTAGAAGCTGACTCCATAAAACTTGTTATGGTAGCTGAAGCTGCTGGACTCGCCCAATATTCACTAGTATTTACTTTTTTCATATCTGTAGTAGTTTCATTCAATATTTCTGTCATTCGTGTAGCAATATCATCAAGCTTTTGAATAATATTTTGAACACCTGCATAATCTAATTTTTCATTCACAATATTTCTCCCCCTTATAATCTTTTTGATGTAGAACCTACAATATCTTGTAAACCTTTGAAATTATTTGATGTATCAACTAAAAATACACCATAATCATTAATAACCTTTTGACAAAAATCAAAAAGTGGCAATGAATTTTGCACTTCTTGAACAAAATAATCTTTATCTGGACCTACCCAATAATTACCTAAATCAGCCACTGTTTGACGTAAAAGTGTAATTTGTTCTAAATAGTCACTTGCATCTTTTTGAACTTTTTCACCAAGATCTTTTAAAGAAGCAAAATCAATCTGTAATTCCATAAATTACCTCCTATAACAATATCAATCTACTACCATTTCTTATATCAGTTTCAATAACTGTTTTATTTAAATCATAAATATCACCAGTTTCCTTATTATAAATCATACAATCTTCTTCAATCAAATAAGGAAAACCTGCTTCTTCATTAACCATTTTAACTAATAAAGTTCTAACTTCACCTAAATATTTATTAATCGGAATAAACGCATCACGTACAACTTCAACAACTGGTAAATAAATTTCTACCAATACTTTATTTTGCATTACTCTTCACCCTCTTTAACATCACTTACAACCTTTATAACTTGAGCTTTACCTTGAGCTACAAGATATCCAAAACTATCTGTAACGCCTTCACGCATTTGCTTAGTAATATTCTCAACTTGTAACACAAATTGTGAATCAATTCCAGCACCAATCCAAATACCATCTGTTTTACTAACAGAATTTTTATACCAATCCTCATATTCAACTGCTTTCGCACGATCAACACTATCAATAAAAACAAAAGAATAAGAGCTTTTTAATGCTAAAGCTGACTTCATAAACATTTTTAATATATCCATTCCATCCATTGATAAACCATTTTTATAATCTTCAAGTCCAATTATAACACAGATAATTTTAGGCATACTTTCCAAAGTGGCACCAGTTTCTTTTCCTTCAACTATATTGTTACGATAATTTGCATCAGAATTTAATTTTTGTGTAATTTCATCAAAATTATCATTATAATATATAGCATCTGGTATAATTGACTGATCTACTACCTTAGAAGCATCTATAACTGCTAATGTTCCAAAATTACTAAGAATTCTAAGTAATGGATTTATTTTATCTTTTAAAGTATTGAAATTTTTAGCAAGTATTGGAGTTGCTAAAGTTGAAGTAAAGTCATATAATCCAATATTTAAACTTTCTTTGTTTATTCCAATTGGAACATGTTTAATATCTGTAATAGCTGGAAGCAATAAATCATACGTAACCACACTAGGTAAAACAGGAACCCTAGGAGCCCTTATTGTAGTAGTACCTTGTAATCTTTGTGCTGTTGTTCGAATTGTTTCATTAATACGTTCTCTATCATCTATATAAGCTGACTGAAATTCATAAACAACACCATCTTTATAAATACCACGTCCAAATATCTTAGAAGGCTCTATTCCTTCAGTTTTACCTAACAATGTTGTATAATCACCAGAATTAGTCATTTGTAATACTAATTGTTTTGTAAAGTTTTGTGATAATTTATAACGTACTGCATTGGCAGTATTTGCAGTTATTATAAACGTAATTCCATATTTATTTCCAGATCTAGTATATTTAATTAAAGACTCATCTATAGCAGACATTCCAAATGACTCAGAAAACATTTCAAAGTTATTAATAATAACAACAATCTGAGGAATAATATTTCCACTATTACGACAATAATCCAAATAACTACCATTATAATCAATAAATAAATCTTTTCTACGTTCAATTTCTCCATCAATCATCTTAAATAAATTAGTTAATTTTTCACTTTCTTCAATTGTTACAATATCTCCAACATGTGGATAATTAACAAGTGTCTTTAAAACTTCTGCCCCAAAATCAACTATATAAAAATTAACTTCCTCTGGTCCATGTTCAACAGAAGCCCCGTGAATAATAGTCTGAATCAAATTTTCTTTACCACTACCACTCATACCATAAATAATTGTATTACCATTATTAGTTAAATCTAAAGTAAGTAAAGCTTGACGTTGATTATTTGGATCATCAAACTCCCCAATTATCGGATTAATAATTAATTTTTCAGATGTATAATTATATTTTTCTCGTAAACCATTTAAAGAAATGAATTCTGGAATTCTCTCTAACCATAATTGCTGAACTTTAATATTTTCTCTATTAGCAAGATCAACTAGAAATCTAACAATATTAGGTAATTGCTCTCCCTTATCTTCTTTTACTTCCACTTTTGTTAAATTCATATTTTTTTCTACATCACCAACATGATTAACAAAGCTAATTGAATCATCAAGCTTCTTTTTTACTTTTTCTGTTGGATAATATTTTGCACCACTCCAAGCAGATTGCCCAAGTGCAAAAAATTCATTATAACCTACTTGCAAATAGAACCTACCAGTTTCTTTTATTGCAGCTGCATCTGGTCTTTTAATCATTTCCATACTATCTGATTTCTCTTGTACTTTCAAACAAACTTTAAATTTAGAGTTACTCCAAATTTGATCATTAACAACACCACTTGGCTTTTGCGTTGCCAAAATTAAATGAACTCCTAAACTACGTCCTATACGTGCTGTTGAGATTAATTGCGCCATAAATTCTGGTTGTTGGCTTTTTAACTCAGCAAACTCATCACTAACAATAAACAAATGTGAAATAGGCTCCTTAACTAAACCTTCACGGTATAATTTTTGATATTTATATATATCAATAGTACTTTCATTAAGAGAATCACGGGCTTTATTAAACTCTCTTTGTCTTCTACGGAGTTCGCTTTGAATCGAAGCCAAACTTCTTTTCATTTCAACTGTATCTAAGTTTGTAATTGTACCTGCTAAATGAGGTAATTTCAAGCCTGTTTCACGGTTTTCAAAAGCTCCAGCTAATCCTCCACCTTTATAGTCAATTAAAACAAATTGAACTTCATCAGGATGATAATTAACTGCCATTGAAAGTATATATGTAATTATAAACTCACTCTTACCACTACCAGTTGATCCAGCAATAAGTCCATGTGGACCATGATATTTTTCATGTAAATCAAGTTTAAATGACTCACCATTTGGATAAACACCAACAGGAACAGCCAAATTCATCATAGGATTACTTGTTTTCCATCTATTCAAAACATTTAATTGTTCTATTTTACCAGCATGATACATTTCTAAGAAAGTAAGCATTTTAGGTAATTGACTTTCAGCAGCACTAACTTCAATTGGAATATTAGAAAGAACCTTAGATATTTTTACCATATCAATTTTTGGTATTTCATCAGGTACAAATTGAATTTGTCTATCAGAAACCAATTCATTTTCAAATAATCCACAACTTTTTTTAGTGATATAAAGAAACGAATTACAAGCATTAGGTAATTCAGACAATTGATTTGCTATTATTGTAAGACCAAATCCAATATTCATACCTAAATTAAGAATATTATTTACAATACCTAAATTTTGTACAGTTTGAAAACTATCAGTAATAATTAAATAATATGGAGTAAAACTTCTGTAATCAAAATCTTTTTTTGAACTTGCACTATCCTTTTCTTGCATTTTCTCAATTCGTGCAGAAAATTGTGCTTCTAAATAAGAAGATATTGTTTTCATCTCTTCAATATTTGTTGCATAAAAACGAACTTGCTTATCCTCACTCCAACAATGTGGTAAAAAACGTACATCTTCATAAAGTGATGTATGATTATTATTCATTAAAAATACTAATTTTAAGTCAGTATAACTATGAAAAGTTACTAGTTGTAACAAAAGGCCTTTTATATAATCATCTTTAAAAGAATCATCTCCAAGCAACGCATTAATGTATTTATCAGCTAAATACATAGGTACTGGAACATTTTTAATTGTAGTATATTGAGAAACAATCTGTTGAATTTGTGACTTCAAATTATCTTCATCTAATGAAAATTTCTCAGCAGAATAATTTACTTGAACTTGTAATGGAACATTACCTATACCTAATCTAACTTTCAAAAAATCATCATGCTGAATTTCACGTTCCCATAAATTTCTTTTTTTATTAAGAATTATATTTTGACATTCTTCAAATGATAATAAATTTTCTAACAAAATTTGCTTCTGATTTTTCATAGCAATTGAAATCTGTGCCTCTTTTTGTCCCAAATATTGTGTGTATTTTTTCTGCCTAAATTCTTCTTTCTTCTTTTTTTGCTTCTTTGTATACATCTTAGTCATAGTTGGAAATAGTAATGTACCAGCTAACATACTAAAACACATTAACAAAGATGGCAAAGCACTCATAAAAGTGGTAGTACCATTAACCAATCCTAAAACAGCACTAGCACCAGATACCATAGAAGTCATAGCCATCATTATCATCGGACCAACAGTTAAATACCAAGGCATCTCTCCCATCATCTCTTTAGCAGGCGGATCATCAATATTAACCACTTCTTTTTCAATTCGCGTTCTAAGACGTGGAGTATGATGAAAATAATCATTATCAGCATATAAATCTATTTCAGCTAAGTCTACAGTCGCTCTTTGTTCATAAGTTACCTTTATTTGAGACTGAGCACCAAAAATATTACCTGAAAATCTAAGCGATCCCTTTGGATTATTAACTACAATAAAAGAACCCATATATATAATTTTTATTCCACCTATAAAAATTATATCTCCAATTGCTAATGCTTTTTCTTTTATAAGAATATCATTAACATAGGTCCCAACACCATCTTTCAACGAAAAGACAGTAAACACTCCATCAACTTTTGCAAATCGAGTATGTACACTTTCAATCAACCCATTATTACATATAATAGCATTATTATCACCAGAACCAACAGTAAACTCCTGATCTTGCAAAATCTTCAAATATGATAATTGTTGTTCATAAGTTGGCATAACATACAAAATCATTGGAAGCTTATCACCATGAATTTTTAATAAATAATATTCATAATCAGAAAGATAAGAATTTGTAACAATTTGATTATTATAATAAATTTCAAGATCTTGATTAGTATTTATTCGCCATTTTCCATCAACTGCTTCAACATTTAAAAGATCTTTAAGCTTATGATTAGTATTATAATAAGGTATCCAGTAATTACCATCAATCGTTTCTGGTAATACAAACTTTTGAATTTGATTTCCCTGAATTAATAGAACTCTCATTGTATCACCTCTATCATAATAAGTATATAATAGTTTCCCTTAAAACGCAAGAAATATGCCTATAAAAGCCTTAGATACAAATAAAAAAAGAATAGAAAGTTTACATAAAACTAACTATTCAATAAAAAACTAAAATGATACTAAATTACATAAACAAATCATCACAAAAAGTATTAGCACCCGAAAAAATAATAAAAACTGATATTATATTAATAATAAATGAAACATAGCGAAATGCCTCATCCCACATAACACTAGATACAACAAGCGACAATAAAAATACTGCAAAACCTAATAAAATAATAGCTATATCTAATGATAATAATCTTATTCCTTTCATCCAAAATCACCCTTATTAATTGCTTATTATAACATAAGAGATAAATTTTGTCAAAGAAATTTTATAATATAAAAAAGAAGATTCTCCCAGTATATTAAATGCAAAAAATCTTCTCATAAAAATAGATATTTACTTAGCCAAATCAGATATAAATCCAGAAGTTTGATATTTACCAGCACAGTTTAAATATGGAGTATATTCAAAACTTCCTCCCTTATTACTGATTTTTACATATCCTATACATTCTCCACTATTAAATATCTTATCATTTAAAAATCCAACAGAAAATAACTGCTTATTAGTAACATAAACACTATCACCATCAACTAAGCCATTATAATATGTATCTTTATACATTATCGCAGCAGAACTCAATTTAGATTCCAATTCTAAATACGTAGACTCATTATCAAAAGAATCGCTATTATTATCAGAATCACTGCTTCCCTGATTATTATTATTATCACCAGGTCTAGTAATCGGAAGATTACTTACATTTCCAGAAGTAAGCCCCATTTTATAAGCATTAACACTAATAAGCAAAATAGCAAGCAAAAAAACAAATATAAATCCCATTAATGTACTTAATCCCCAACCATGTTCATTTAAATGTAACATAGTACCACCTCTAACTACTATTATAAGACAATTAACAAAATTGAACAATAGAGTTTTCTAAAAAGAACTCTTACTTTTTACTAAAACTATCAATAATATCAGCTAATGAACTATTATTGTTAGAATCTTTTGAGGAATTATTAAGCTTATCTGTAATTTCCTCATATGCATTTTTAACAGAATCAACTGATTTTGTTAATGGTTTAGCAATACTAGATTCTACAAAATCATTAATAGAATTAGCAATGGACCCTTTTAAGACATTAGTATCAGTTTTATCAACAGAATTAACTACTTTGTTATCAGATTCCTCATATGTATCACCAATATTTTTCAAAGCATTACTAAAATCATTTAGAAATTTTTCATAATCAGATTGTAAAACAGTTTATCAACTATATCCTTAAGATACTCATTACTTTCACCATTAGATTCATAAACTTGAAGAGTATCATTAACAGCATGTCTAATATTTTCTATAGATAAAAGAAAATAAAAGTTTAAATCATCAAGCTCTTTCAAAAACTTATTTGCTGCTAATTTATTAAATATAATATTTCTCATATTAATCCCATTTTTAATTATTCATCAAAACTAGCCATATTTTCTTTTTCAATTTGTTCGAAAATATCATCAGCATTTAAAAGTGCGTTTCTTACAGATAATGTTTCATATACAACTTCCAATAAACGATTATTAAGTTCACTACACCTTTCCATAAAAATATTAGCTGCATCTCCATTCCAAAAATCTTTAGAATTTTCAACAATAGCTTTAACTTTCCTAGAACAATCTATAGCTTCATTTCTACACCTCTCAATACGATTAGCATTTATTTTTATATGCATTCATAATCAAATAATCTATCATCTTCATATTTTTTCTCCTTATAATCGAAATTACTTATACTTAAATAAGTATAACCAAATTATCTATTTATTT
>CATKEA010000198.1 GCA_949746915.1 uncultured Bacilli bacterium | reverse complement strand
ATAATATAATCTTATTATAATAATTTTTTAAAGTAGGAGCTGATAAAATGTCAGAAAAATTTGAAAGTATAGAAAATCCACATAGAAGAGTTGTGGAAGATTTAAAAATTAGAAATATAAATAATAAAAAAGTTATTGCTAGTGAATACTTTGGAAGCAAATATACTTATGATGATACATTTAATATGTTTGAAGCTTATAAAAAGGCTTTTCTAAGTTTAGATGGTACAGATGATGAGAAAATAGTCATTGCTGCTCCATCTATTGTTTCTTCTGTTAATGCTTTTTATGGAGTAATTGATGCGAATAAAATTGCTGTTCCCGTTAGCCCAGGATTTTTAGCTGCTTTTACTGATAGATTTACAAGAGGAATTAATTGTAAAACTGTATTTGTATTTGATTCATTTTTAAGTGAAGATCTTATTGAAAAGTTACATATGGGTGGAGTTAAAAATGTTATAATTACCTCTATAACTGATTATATGAATCCAATAGTTAAATTAATTGGCGCTAAAAAAGGATTAATTAGTAATAAAGATTATTTAGATGAATATGTTAAAAGTGGTAAAAGATTGCCTCAAGATATGCAATTTATTAGGGCTAGAGAATTTGCAAAAGCTGGTTCTAAAATTAAGGAAGATTTTATTTTTCCATATCAAAAAGACAAAATTGCTGCCTATTTCTTAACAGGTGCTACAACATCTAGAATTCCAAAAACTGTTAAACTATATGCTGATGGTTTAAATAATATGGCACAAATTTATGATAAGCTTTGGTTTGATTTTGAACCTGGTGATAAACAAGCTGTATTTATTCCATTATTCTATGGTACAGGAGCTATTCACGGTATTCATGCTGGATTATTTAGTGGAATGACATTAAATTATAAACCAAAATATGATCGCTTTGCTTTTGGCAATGATTTAAAAGATTCAAAAGCTAAAATTGCTTTAGTAGCTCCTAGTCATGTTGCTACTTTAGAAAATTCTGAATTAAAAGATAATGAACTTAATCATGTTAAATATATTTTTATCGGTGGAGAAGCTGTAACTCCTGCTCAAATGGCTAAATTTAGAACTACTGGAAAACGACTTGGCATAGAATATATTTTAAATGGATATGGAATGACTGAAACTGGTAGTATGTCTGGTATATCTGATAAAACATCAGCTGACGATGATGTAACTATTTCTCCAGTTCCTGGCGTTCAATATAGAATAGTTGACCCTATTACTAGAGAAGAAGTTCCAACTGGTGAAAGGGGAATTCTCGAAAAAAATTCTCCTTGTGCTATGGCTGGATATGATAATGATGATGAACAAAACAGATTAAGATTTACCTCTGATGGTTGGATTAATACAGATGATGTGGCAGTTCATTATGGAGAAAACAAATATAGAGTTTTTGGCAGATCAACTGATTACTTTACTTATAATGATAAATCATATGCAATGTTTGATATTGAAGAAGAAGTACTTAAACATCCTGGAGTTCTAGAAGCCGAAGTTATAAAATTTGCCACTTACGGTGCAGAGCGCCCTGCTATTGTCATCGTTTTACATCCTGAATGGCAAAATAGAACTAGAGAAATTTTAGATTATATTGATTCTCTTTCTGGAAAAGTGGCAGGTATTGAGTACTCAATCGGAACAAAATTTATTGATAAATTTAAAACAAACCCTGTTACAGCTAAAAGAGATTATTTATCTTTAGTTGATGATAAATATGGTTACTATAGCATTAACAGACTTACTAATCGTGTAATGCAAACAGACCTTAGTGTTGATAACGAAGCTTTAGATTATCTGATTCCAGATGAAGAAGTAGTTATTTGTAAAGTTGATGAATTTACGAGAAAAAGAAAACAATAATTCTATAAAAGAATTGAAGGAGTTAAAATATGAAAAGTTTTATGGCATTTCCTTTATGTAGCTTAATTTTTATTACACTATTAGCAATAGCATATTTTTTAAAGCCAAGAATAAAATCAATGGAAATAAACATTTATAAATGGCTAATAATATGTAATTTAATTGGCTTGCTTTTAGAAATTGGTTGCTATTTTGCAGTTGATTTAGTCGAAAAATATCATTTTTTATCTATTGCAGTTTTAAAACTTTATGTAGTTTATATTTTGGTATGGTCAATGATATTTAATATGTATGTTTATTTTGTAGCCAAATATAATGAACATTCTCATGATATGGATAGAATATTTAAAAAGCTTAAAAATTGGACAGCAATAATATGTACAATTGCTAGTATTATATTACTAAAATTGCCGATCAAAATATATAATGATGGCAAATTGTGCTATACTTATGGACCCATTACAAACTTTTTATTGCTTTTATTATTTATTGTTGTATCGACATGGATTTATTTTTGCATAAAAAACTATAAAAGGTTAAAACAAAAAAAATATATTCCAATTATATCTTGTGTTATGATGCTTACATTAGTACTAATTATTCAATCATATGATAGATCTATTTTAATAGCTACTACTGGACATTCTTTAATTGTATTGTTAATGTATTTTACCATTGAAAATCCCGATGTTAAAATGATTAATCAACTTAATATCGCTAAGGATCAAGCTGAAAAAGCTAATCAAGCAAAATCAGAATTCTTATCTAGTATGTCTCATGAGATTAGAACGCCGCTTAATGCTATAGTAGGTTTTAGTGAGTGTTTAATTGAGTCGCCAAATTTAGATAATGAAGCAAAAGACCATGCTAAAGATATTGTGGATGCTTCTAATAATTTACTTGAAATAGTTAATGGAATACTTGACATTTCTAAAATAGAAGCCAATAAAATGGAAATAGTTTCTAAAGAGTATAATCCTACAGAGGTATTTAATGGCTTATGCAAACTTATTATTCCGAGAATTGGATCTAAGCCTATTGAATTTAGAAGCAATATAACAAAAGACTTACCTGGCATTTTAAAAGGTGACGTTGGTAAATTAAAACAAGTAGTATTAAATATTTTGACTAATGCCGCAAAGTATACGGATAGAGGTGAAATAATCTTTAGTGTTAGCTGTATTAATAGAACGGATACTAAAAAGTGTACATTAAATATATCTGTTAAAGATACTGGTCGCGGAATAAAGAAAGAAGATATTAATAAATTATTTAATAAATTTGAAAGATTTGATGAAGATCAAAACACTTCTACAGAAGGTACAGGCTTAGGCCTTGCTATAACGAAAAGTCTAACTGAAATGATGGGCGGAAGAATAGCAGTATCTAGCAATTATGGAGAAGGTTCAACATTTAGAATAAACATAGAGCAAGATTTAGTAAGTATGGAAGCGCCAAATGTGAATAGCGAAGAAATTGAAATAGATTATTCCCTTCATACTGGTAAAAGAATATTGATAGTAGATGATTCTAAAATTAATTTAAAAGTTGCTCATAATATTTTAAAACCTTATAATTTTACGATTGTAGAAGCTACAAGTGGCTTTGAAGCTTTGGAACTTACTGAAACTCAAACATTTGATTTAATTTTAATGGACATTATGATGCCGAAAATGAATGGTATAGAATGTTTACGAAGATTAAAGGAAATTCCAGGTTTTGATATTCCTGTTGTAGCGCTTACTGCAGATGCAATTGAAGGTCAAGATGAAAAATACATTCAAGTTGGATTTAATGATTATTTATCAAAGCCAATTGATAGATATCAACTTAATAGAATATTAAATAGATATTTGACGGGTAAATAAAGATGGAAAAGATAGGAATATTAAAAAAGAATAATGTGCAAATAGATAATAGTTTAGAATTTTGGGGTGATATAAATTTTTATAATGCTAATTTAAAAGAATATAAAGATTCTTTAAAAGATAAACTTGAAAATTTAGAATATTATAAAAATAAACAAGATTTTGAAAATTATGGAATACTTGCTCATAGTACTAAAAGTGAAGCTAAATATTTAGGATTTGCGAACGAAGCAGAGATATTTTTTCAACATGAAAAGGCTGGTAAAGAAAGAAATAAAGAATTTATTGATAGTCATTATGAAGAACTAGAAAATACTATCAATAAAATACAAGCTATATTAGAGGAATACTTTGCTTCTAATAATGAAGATGAAAAAAAATGTATATTAATAGCTGATGACTCTAGTATTATGCTTAACTTTATAGAACAAACTATTGGAAAAGAATATAAAATTGTTAAAGTGTCTAATGGCAAAAAAGCAATAGAAAAATTAAATGAATTAAGCATTTATGCGATACTTTTAGATCTTAATATGCCAAATATAAATGGCTTTGAAGTTTTAGAATATTTAAAAAATAATAATTTAATAGAAAAAATTCCAGTGGTAGTTATTACTGGCGATGATTCTAAAGAAACAATTAAAAAGGCTTTTTCTTATCCTATTCTGGATGTTCTTAATAAGCCATTTAAAGAAAATAATATTCAAAGAATTCTTGTATCTATTAAAAGTTTTTATGAAAAAAATAAAAAATAATAATTTTGCATTTTATACCAAACCTAACATTTAAAAATGTTAGGCCTTTTTTAATATTTTTACAAATATACTGTAATTTTCAATTTATTTTCTATCTTTTATTGAGATGTTTTAATACTATATTTGAAATTTATTTTGATTCT
>CATKEA010000197.1 GCA_949746915.1 uncultured Bacilli bacterium | reverse complement strand
TGAGCATAAAAAGTAGAGCGATTAATTAAAGCACAATTACATATATCAGAAACTTTTATTTCTTCAAATGGTTTATCCTTTAATAAATCAACTAATGTTTGATAAAGTAAATTTTGTGTTTTAACAACCCTAAGATCTTTTTTTTGTTCTTTCATATAAAATCACCATACTTACAATTATACGTATAATAATATATTTGTAAAGATAACAAACAAAAAGTTGTTTATTTATAAATACAAATTTTCAAAAATGTCGTTTATCAAACGATAAGAAGTTTATTGTAAGTGCTTTTTTCAAAATTTAATAATAGAATACAGTATGAATGAAAGGAGAAAAGAATGAAAAAATTTGGAGAATTTATATGTGAACATGTAAAATTCGTTTTTATTGTTTCACTAATACTTTTATTACTATCATTTATAGGAATTAAATTAACTAGAATCAACTATGATATTTTAGTTTATTTACCAGAAGACATTGAAACAATAAAAGGACAAAATATATTAACGGATGATTTTAACCTAGGAGCCTTCTCAGTAACTGTTATTGAAAATATGAGCAGTAAAGATATACTAAAATTAGAACAAAAAATAAGTGAAGTAGAGGGAGTTAACCGAGTAGTTAGTGGTTATGACATAATTGGTACAACATTACCTTTGGAAATGTTTCCTAGTGAACTAATCGATAAAATTCATAAAAATGACTCAGACCTATTATTGATAACTTTTAATGACTCAACATCAACAGAAGAGACTTTATCAGCAGTGCGTGAAATAAAAGAAATCACTAACTCTTCCTGTAAAATAGGTGGAATGAGTGCTATGGTATTAGATACTATGGACTTATCAGAAAAAGAAATAGCTATTTATGTAATAATAGCAGTAGCACTTTGCTTATTAGTACTAGAATTGTCTATAGACTCTTATTTAGTACCAATATTATTGCTTGCTAATATTGGAATAGCAATCTTGTTCAATTTAGGATCAAACTTTATTTTAGGAAATATCTCATATATTACTAAAGCATTAGTAGCTGTTTTACAATTGGGAGTTACAACAGACTTTTCTATATTTTTATATCATTCTTATGAAAATAAGAAAACAAAGTATAAAGATAAAAAACAAGCAATGAGTAAAGCAATTACTGAAACATTTCAATCAGTAATAGGAAGTTCACTAACAACTATAGCTGGCTTTCTCGTATTATGTACAATGCGCTTAACACTAGGAACTGATTTAGGTATAGTAATGGCTAAAGGAGTATTTATCGGAGTAATATGTGTTGTAACATTATTTCCAGCACTTTTACTATTATTTGATAAATATATTGAAAAAACAAAGCATAAAACATTAACTATCAAATTTGATAGATTAAACAACTTTGTTATAAAACACTATAAAACAATATTCACAATCTTTATTTGTTTATTAATACCAGCATATTTAGCATATTCAAAGGTAGATGTGTATTATAAAATTGATGAAAGCTTACCTAAAGATTTAGATAGTATTGTAGCAAATAGCATTTTATCAGAAAGATTTAATATAACATCGCCTGAAATAATTATTTTAGACAGAAATATTAAGCCAAAGCAAGTAAATGAAATGATTGAAAAAATAGAAAAAGTCGATGGTATTGATTTTGTTTTATCATATTCTAAGATAAAAGAACTAGGTATAACAGAAGATATGTTACCAGATGCTATTACTCCTATTTTTGAAAGTGATAAATACCAAATGTTATTATTAAATTCTAATTATGGTATTGCCACTAATGAGTTAAATAATCAGATTGAAGAAATAAATGCTATTATTAAGTCATATGATAAGAATTCGATATTAGCAGGAGAAGGACCCCTAATGAAAGATCTAGTTACAATAAGTGATAATGATTTCAAAAGTGTTAATACATCATCTATTATATGTATTTTAATAATTATGTTAATTGTTCTAAGATCTCTTGCATTACCATTTTTATTAATTATAGCTATCGAATTTGCAATATTTGCTAATATGGGATTTGCTTATTTTGGTGGAGTAATCTTACCATTCGTGGCACCAATTGTACTTGGAACTATCCAGTTAGGAGCAACTATAGATTATGCTATTTTAATGACAACTACTTATATAGAAAAAAGAAAAAGTGGTATGCCAAAAAAGAATGCCATGTTAGAAACTACATCATATTGTAGTAATTCAATATTTGTAAGTGGTATGTGCTTTTTTGCAGCAACATTTGGTGTAGGTGTGTATTCAGAATTAGAAATGGTTGGAGCGCTATGTACTTTAATATCTCGTGGTGCGATTATTAGTATGATTGCTGTAATAATGATTTTACCATCCATCTTACTAATGTTTGATGATGTTATATGTATG
>CATKEA010000196.1 GCA_949746915.1 uncultured Bacilli bacterium | reverse complement strand
TTAAATAAGTTTATACTTAGTTTTCACCAACCACTAAGTCTCTAATTTTATAAATCCTATTATTGGTTTCCCTCAAACGATTTAATATTATTATAAGCATTTTAAGACTATTTATCAATAATATTTGGAATTACCATCATTCTCTTTTTTATTTCATCCTCTGCTAATTCTTCTTTTTCTTCCAAAATAGCAAATAAATCGCTAAGATCCTTTTTATCTCTCGTTAATTTATTTACGAATAAATAGCTTCTGTTTTTATATTTAGCATGATCAAAAACAAAATATGATGTACTATCTTCTAGAGTAATTACTTTATTTATTTTACATTCCATTATCTAGACTTTCCTCCTGAAGTTACTTCAATACTTGTATCTTGTTTAACTGTCTTTGTGGCTTCTAACATATTTTTTAAAGCTATTAGTTCCTCTTTTTTAGATGTTTTAGGTCCATGAACTTTTTCATAAACATCTTGATAGTTAGCATATGCTACTACTTCTTCATCTTTAATTAACGCAATTGCTGTTTTAGAATAATCACTAGCATCTTCTATTAAACTCTCTTGGATATTACGATCAGCATCTTCTATAAAAACTGTTTCTTGGAAATTCGTTAATTCTTTAAACTCTTCTCGATCAATTACTATAGAGTTTTCTTTATTGATTGCATCTGTTACAGTTTGATATAAGTCATCTGGTAGATTTTCTCCAACTATGTTACCTAGGATATCTGATGGCTCTTTTAAACTATTATTTTTTTTATTTATATCAACTTTTATTAGAAAAAGTTTTGCAGAACCAAGTTTTGAATCTCTTTGTGCTATCATTTGTGCCTCAGCATTTTCTATTGTTTGTATTCTCATTTCATCCCTCCTAGCATAATTTAATTATAACTTATTTTAACTTTTAGTGGTAGTTAATTTAATTGAATTTATGATAAATAATGTCAAATAGATACTAACAGCTGGACTAAGTAAGACATGTCCTGCTAAAAATGATGTTATTAGTAAAAGTGAAATTGATAAAATATAAGCAACTGTTTCATATTTGTTTCGACTATCTAGTGAAGTAAACAATGAAATATAAGCTTTTTTTAGAAAAACTATTACTGGCAAGAAGTAAATAATAAAACCGATTAATCCATGACGATATAAAATATCAAATATATCCATTTCTATCATTTTTGTACTAACTTTATCTGTAGCATAGTTTTCTATATATCCTAGTCCTAAAAATTGTTCAGTAACACTTGATTTTTGATAATTAGAACTAGTGTTTTTTAAATAAGTTAAACGATCACTAAAAACAAAACGATTGATTAATTCTTTATTAGTAACTACATCTGTAATATTTTTAACACCAAGGAAATCAAGATGGATTTTTATATTTTTATAAAAGTGTGTTTTAGGTAGTAATACAATTAAAAGCATTGTAAAAATAATTACTAAGACTCCAGTTGATGTTAATATTTTTTTCATATTTTTACGCTCTGTT
>CATKEA010000195.1 GCA_949746915.1 uncultured Bacilli bacterium | reverse complement strand
CCAGCACCCACCCAAAACTGGGCGAATCAGGCAAGCACCAGAAGCTTCATAGATGTGCTCTTTAACGAATTTTTAGGCTCGTCTTCACAAATATAATGCTGACTAGAATAATGCACCATTTCTGCTACATTATATCATATTACGATATAATTTGCAAATATTACTTTTTTTAGCAATTATTTTATAGAGTAAAAATATTATCATATTACTTCATCCCATAATGTTATCATGATTTTTTTATCAGATGTATAACATGTATACATAACTAGACTTCCCTCTAAAGTTTGAATGCTGTTACCATTTTCATCAGTTAAATCAACACCTATATTTTCACCAATAAGTTTATTTTTTAAATAATATGTTTTAATTGTACCATCATTCATTTTTATATATCCTTTAGTACCAGCATTAAGATTAATTATTTTTTTAAACCCTTGATAATGATGATCTGCTATAATATATTTTTCTCCTAATTTATAGTATGCAGCACTATCTTCTCTGTCTACTATTTGTTGTGCATTATAATTTTCATCATTATAAACATTTGCATAATAAACTGCAACAGAATGATTTATTGTAGGTAGATATAATCTTCCATATGTTCCTAAATGATCTTTTTTTAATTTTATTTGATCAAGTATGCTAATATTGTTATTTGTAGGTTCCTTTTTAGCTGGTATTATTATTGGCTTTTTTTGTTCTGATTCTTTTTTTTCTTGGTTTTCTTTATTTATTTTACTAGTTGTTTCACTAATTGTTTTAATGATATCAATAATTGATGCTTGATTGTTAATAGTTATTTCTTCAGTAGTGATATCATCTATTTTTTTTAATCTAAAAGTATAGGTATTTAAGCATAGTCCTAGCCCAACTCCTATGATTGGAAGTAATATAATATTTTTTCTCATAGTTATAATTTCCCCCTGCTAAAATTATAATTATTTTTACAATATGGCTTTTTCAGTCGCTTATTATAGCATAATTTTTGATTTTTGTCAAAGTTATTTATAGTCCAATCATTATCATAAAAAAAACATTACTGATATATTAATTATATCAATAATGTTAAAGATTAAGATTTATATTATCATTTTATTAAAATATTCCATTCCATGACTCATTTGTTGGTTTATTAGTTAGGCAGCCATCAAACATATTTGTTATAGTAACATTATTAGCATAAATGAAATTATTACTATAGATAATATTAGTTAGTTTTTGTGTATTAGTAAACATGTTATTAAAGTAGTAACTTTTTTTATTAAAACCATTTAAATCAACATTTTCTAAGTCATAACAATTCCAGAATAATCCTTCCATAGTTATTATATTTTCAGTATTAAATGACATTGAATTTATATTTATTAAACTGCTCATACTAACAAACATGTGATACATATTTGTTATATCATTTTTTTGACAATTTATCTTCTTCGTTTTCAAAATCCCCTTCAAAGAACCATTTATATGCTCTATTACCTATAATTTTTGTTTCTGTGAAATCCATGCCACCACTTATAACTGCTCCAACACCTGGAACTAATTTACCTAAGTTAATTACTCCCTTCTCGCCAAATTTAGTAATAAACCTAAATCCAACTTTTTGATTGATTTTAGTTAGTGTTTTACCAGGAATTTTAGTAATGGCACTTTTAGCCATTTTAGTACCAATTTTAATTCCAGTCTGTTTTACTATTTCACTTATAGAAATTCCAGCTAAACATGCGTATACTAAAGTTTGGACTTGATCTGATTTTAAATCATATCCTGCCATAAATGCTGTTGTAGCAATCATTCTAATTTGTACATATAAAACGCTGCTTATATTGGCTGGTATTGTAATTGGTAATGCTATTATTCCTCCAAAACCAGTGATAAATCCTGAAGTTGTACATTTAATAATTTGATTATTAATCATATTTCTAGCTGCTATAGATGGATTTTGTTCTTTATCTAAATAATCAGTAGCAAAATCTTCAATAGACGGACTGGCTTTACCTAAACCATTTAAAGCATTATTATATAAGCTATCTAATATTTTCATTACATCTTCTTGTGATATAATCTTACTTTCTTCAGTTATAGCCAGTTTAGTTGTTACCTTGTCTTTAGTTGAACTTGCCAAATTCTTTGTTTTAGTAGATATATCTACTGTTAATTTTTTTGCATCATTAGTAAGACTTCCTACTTTTGATAACAATTTATCTTTTTCAATTTTCATATATATAAACTCCTCCACTATAGCATTTGTAAATTACGCGAATACATTTTTCACAACAAGTCACTTTTCTAAAGACTTTTAGATATTATAACAAAAAATTCAAAGATTTTTCCTATTAATATTTTTTGGTATAGCTTAAAGATTATTATAAAACGGGAAACTTACATTTTTATAAACGAATCTTAAAGGTTCTATATGCATACTTGTATGCTAAAAATAAAGAAATAAAGCAATATAAAATACTAAATATTATTGTTACTATTCCAAATGATATAATTGGTAATTTTATTTGAATCATGTAGTAACAAACAAAATATGTTATTGCTTGAATTACTTGGTAGGTACTACTTTTTATCTCAGTATTAATATTATATGGTTGAAGCAAATAATACACAACTAAATAGTGAACAGAAAAGAAGATACTTATTGATATTATAGAAATAAATAGAACAATATAATTTAATGAATTATTAGTTCCTCCTGATAAAAATAATATTACTGGTAGTGCTATAGCAATAATTGTTGCAGGTAATAAATTTACTACAATTAAAGTCTTTAATCTTTCCTTAAAAAGACCTAATATAACACTAGGAGTTCTATAAATTCTAAAGTTTAGCATACTGTAATCACAATTCATAAACATAGCTTGAGTTACTGTTGTTCCTCTATTTAGTAAATACATAATAAAAACAAAATATGGTAAATAAACAAGTATCATTCTATTAACCTGACTTGCAATCTGATTATTTTTACAAACAGCAATAGAAACAATACTAACTATTACTAATATAATTATTGATTGCTCTTTGACAGCTTTTGTTAGTATTTTCCTATGACGTTTTACAAAAATATCATGAAAGTAAGCAAAACCTTGTTTATTACTAGTTAGTTTACTATCAAATTCAATTTGCTTAGATAAATTATCTTTTATAGCTTTTGTTCCTGATTGATTTTGTATCATATATATATTTTCGTGTGTTAATATTTGTTTATACATTTTTTTATATTCCTTAAACCTATTAATTTTAATAAGACTAAGCAGACATAAAATAAAACTAACAACAAATACTATAATAAAACTTTCTTCTGATAAGCTATACCCTAAAAATGGAAAACCATAAGCCAGGAGAAGTAATATGGCAATTGATGCCCACAATATTCTTGTTGGTAAGTTTTCATTTCTAGCGATATGACTTTTTTCAAAATCATATAAAACATAGCCACTAACTATAATTTTTATTATCACAACAAATACTGATAACATTAAACATATATATATTGGAACTTTTAATTGTAATCCAAAAAGACAAATTAATGGCAAAAAACCAATTAATGTTTTTAATAACATGTAACAATAGTTTGACAAAGTATATTTTTTAGCATCCATATTCATTATAAACATTGCATAATATTTATCTTTAGTAGGATTAAACATAAAAGTATTAAGTATTCCTCCAATTAATGTTAAGAAAACAAAAATATGAATAAATGTATCACTATCATTATTTTTGCTAACTATTGGAACAGCTAATAATATCATAAATGATAGATAAATTATTTTACCTAAAAAGATGCCAATTATTTCTAATAAAATACTAATAATATTACCAATTATTTTTAAAAGGTGACTTTGATAAAGTTTATTAGGGAGAAAACGTTTTATAAATGGTAACTGTTTTATAGAATAAATAATACAATTTACTCGATAAGTATTCTTTAGCTTAAAAGATGTAATAAATGTTTTAATCATTTTATTATTCCTCCTTTAAAGCTTCTATTATTTTATTTTTGAACTTCTGACTATCTAAATTATCTTTATCAATACTTTCTAAAACACCTTTATTTAGTATGACAATCTCATCACATAAATCTAGAGCAAGTTCCATAATATGAGTTGAGAAAATTATAATATGATCTTTTTTAATACTTCTTAATAATTGTTTCATCTCCTCAGCTACAACAACATCAAAAGATGTTAAAGGTTCATCTAAAAGTAAAATACTAGGACTAGCAATAATATTTACTAGCATTTGCATTTTATTCTTCATTCCATGTGAATAATCTTTTAAAAGTTTATCTTGATCATCTTTTTCTATTTTCATTAATTCAAAATATTCATCTATTGTTTTTTCTTTTGTTATTCTTGATTCATTTATTTCAATAAAAAACTTTAAAAACTCTTTAGCAGTAAGAAATTCTGGCACATTGGGAATTGATAAAACATAACCTATATCTTCTGGTTCTATTTTTCTTATACCATTATCTTCAATATAAAAATTTCCTGCATCTAATTCTAAATCTTCATTTAAGCAGTTAAAAAATGTAGTTTTGCCTGCACCATTTTTTCCTAAAAGACCATAAATTTTTCCTTTCTCAAATTCAAAATTTATTCCTTTTAAAATGTCCTTATTAGAAAATTTTTTTTCTAAAT
>CATKEA010000194.1 GCA_949746915.1 uncultured Bacilli bacterium | reverse complement strand
AATTAAAACAGCTATATAAAAATTTTCATAACTAAATGTCAATTTTATCACCTCATATTATTAATCTTCTATAGTACAATATTAGCACATATTTAAATTTATTTATACTTTTTTAAAAAAAATAACAATTTTTCTATGTAAAATATGAAAACTGTGTTATAATTTAAATACAACGGGAGTGGTGCTTATACCACTCTTTATATTTGTTTGGGAGGTAGTATGAAAGAAAAAATTATTGAAGCAGTTGGAAATAAGTTAGATTCTTTAGGTGTTGTTATCGATGATGTTTACGTTGTTAACGAAGATAATGAAAAGACTTTGACAATAGTACTTGATCGTGAAGAAGTAATTCCATTAAATACAATCGTAATGGCTACTAGAATATTAAATCCAATAATTGATAAATTAGATTTGATTGAAGAAAGTTATACTTTAGATATTTATGCTAAGTCTAAGGAAGAGGGAGATGAATAGTTATGAATGGTAAAGAGTTTATTAAGGCGGTTGACTTAATAGAAAAAGAAAAAGGTATAGATAGAGATATTATTTTTCAAGCTATGGAAGCAGCTCTTATGGCTGCTTATAAGAAAAACTTTGATCAATTACAAAATGTTAAAGTAGTAATTGATAAGAAAACAGGAGATATTAAAGTATATTCTTATCTTACAGTTGTTAGTGATGAAGAAGATGATGATGAAGAATCTGATGGAATAGATTTAGATATTGAAATTTCTCTTAGTGAAGCTAGAAAAATCAATAGATTAGTTGAAATTGGAGATACTATTGATACTGAGGTTACACCAAAAGATTTTGGTAGAGTTGCTACTTCTACAGCTAAACAAGTTTTAGTTCAAAAAATGCGTGAAGCTGAAAGAAATAGTATTATGGAAGATTTTGGTGATAAACAAGATGAAATGTTAATTGGTACAGTTGAGTTAGAAGATACTGATAACTATTATATTAACCTTGGTAGAAGTAATGGAATATTACCAAAGAAAGAATGTATACCTGGTGAAAAAATTGAAATGAATAGTCAGATTAAGGTATATGTTAGCAAAGTAGATAGTAATGGTAAAGGATTATTAATTTTACTTTCTAGATGTCATTATGGATTCATTAAAAGATTATTTGAACTTGAAATACCAGAAATTAGTGACGGAACTATTTTAGTTTATAGTGTAGCAAGGGATGCTGGTAATAGAAGTAAAGTTGCTGTTTATTCAGAGAATCCTAAAGTTGATCCAATTGGTTCATGTATTGGTGAAAAGGGAACAAGAATTGCTCGTATTTTAGAAGAAATAAATGGTGAAAAAATTGATATTGTTAAATACGATAAAAATCCAGAAGAGTTTATTAGAAATGCTTTGAGTCCAGCTAAAGATTTGAAAGTATTAATAATGGATGCTAAAAAACAAGAATCTTTAGTAATTGCTGATGGAGATAATTTCTCACTTGCAATTGGAAAAAAAGGGCAAAATGCTCGACTTGCTTCCAAAT
This sequence comes from uncultured Bacilli bacterium, assembly GCA_949746915.1. Taxonomy (GTDB): domain Bacteria; phylum Bacillota_I; class Bacilli_A; order RF39; family UBA660; genus CATKEA01. Next base: position 9,201 of record CATKEA010000194.1, on the reverse strand, counting down.
TAACACATTATAAAATCGATGTTAAGACTAGCCTTCAAGCTAGTGAATTAGGGATAAGCTTTAGAGAAGAATAATATGAAAACAAGAAAAATTCCAATGAGAAGTTGTGTTGTAACTAGAGAAAAGTATCCAAAAGGGGAGTTACTTAGAATAGTTAGAACACCAGAAGGCGAAGTAAAAATCGATGAAATAGGAAAAATGAATGGTAAGGGAGCATATATTAAGAAAGATATCCAGGTGTTAGAAAAAGCAATTAAATCTAAAGTTTTAGAACGTGCTTTAGAAGTTAAAATACCAAATGATATTTATGAAGTGATAAGATGTATGATTAATTAAAATAAAAGAAAGTAGGTGGTTTTCATGATGAGTATTTTAGAATATTCTATGGATGTAAACAAAAAGGTAGAAGAAATCATAGAGATTTGTAAAAAGTTGGGACTTGATTTTAGTAGTCAGGATGATTTACTGTCAGAAGATGATATTATCATGTTAGATAATGAACTTGCTAGTATTAGTGATGATACTGATAATAGTTCTAGCGAACAAGAAGAAGCACAAGACGAGGAAAGTGTATATGATGACGATGAATTCTTTGAAAAAGTAGAAGATTTGGCTAATAATACTAGATTAGTTAAAGAGGAAAATAAGAGAAAATCCAAAGCAAAGAAGCCAGTTGTATCAAAAGATGATAATGCAAATTTCTTAAAGACAAAGAAACAACTTTATAAACATAGAGAGAAACTTAAATCAAATGAAAATGCTGAAGATGGTAATGTTATTTTATATAAGAATGGAATGACAGTTAAGGATTTAGCTGATAGTTTAGAAGTTAATCCGATTGAAATAGTAAAGAAATTAATGGGTCTTGGTATTATGGCTAATATTAATCAGTCTTTAAATTTCGATGTTTGTGAAATGTTAGTGGTTGATTATGATAAGACTTTGAAGAATGAAGAAACTCAAGATATTGTTAATTTTGAAAAGTATGAAATTCATGATGATGAGGCTGATTTATTAGAAAGACCTCCAGTTGTTACTATTATGGGACATGTTGATCATGGTAAGACTAGTTTACTTGATGCTATTCGTAATTCGAATGTTGCAAATGGTGAAGCAGGAGGTATTACTCAAGCTATTGGTGCTTATCAAGTAGAACTTAATGGTAAAAAAATTACATTTATAGATACTCCAGGACATGAAGCTTTTACAGAAATGCGTGCACGTGGAGCTAGTGTTACTGATGTAGTAATCATAATTGTTGCAGCAGATGATGGTGTTATGCCACAAACAAAAGAAGCAATAGATCATGCTAAAGCTGCTAATGTTCCAATACTTGTTGCAATTAATAAAATGGATAAACCAGGAGCTGATGCTGATAGAGTTCTTACTGAACTTGCTAATTATGGACTTACTCCAGAAGAATGGGGTGGAGATATAATAGTTAGTAGAATAAGTGCTAAAACAGGAATGGGTATTGATTCATTACTAGAAAATATTTTATTGGTGAGTGAAATGGCTGAACTTAAAGCTAATCCTAGTCGTTATGCTACTGGAACAGTTATTGAATCAAGACTTGATAGACAAGTTGGAACAATTGCAACAATTTTAATTCAAAATGGAACACTTCGTTTAGGAGATCCAATTGTTGTTGGTACTAGTGTTGGTAAAGTTAGAACATTAAAGAATGATAGAGGTCAAGATATTACAGAAGCGCTTCCTTCAACACCAGTTGAAATAACAGGACTTAATGAACCTCCAATGGCTGGAGATAGATTCATGGCTTTTGAAAGTGAAAAACAAGCTAAGAGTGTCGCAGAAGAAAGAAGACTTCGTAGTCGTGAACAAGATTCAAATAAAAGTGGAATGACTTTAGAAGATTTATTTGGTGCTATAAAAGAAGGCGTTAAAGAAATCAATGTTATTGTAAAAACAGACGTTAATGGTAGTAGTGAAGCTGTTAAGTCTTCTTTAGAAAAAATATCTAATGATGACGTTAGAATTAATGTTATTAGATCAAGTGTTGGAACAATTACAGAAAGTGATGTTGTTTTAGCAAGAGCAAGTAATGCTATAGTTATTGGATTTAATGTAAGACCTAGCAGTAATGTTATGGATCAAGCTAAAGAAAATAATATTGAAATTAGATTGTATGATATTATTTATAAATTAGTTGAAGATATGGAAGCAGCTATGAAAGGTATGCTTGAACCAGAATATGAAGAGAAGGTTACTGGAACACTTGAGATTAGACAAATATTTAAATTTTCTAAAGTTGGAAATATTGCTGGATGTCATGTTATTAATGGAGCAATTAAAAACGGTAGTAAAGCTCGTATTATTCGTGATGGTGTAGTTATTTATAATGGAAATATTAAATCTATTCAAAGAGAAAAAGATCAAGTAAAAGAAGTTTCTAAAGGAATGGATTGTGGTGTGACTTTAGATAACTATCAAGATATACGTGAAAATGATGTTATCGAAGCATATGAGTTAATTGTTATTAGTAAGTAGGTTTGGTTTTAATGGGGGATATGGTGTTTGATTTGTTTAACGATAAAACACGGTTAAGCTTAGAAAAAGTTAATATTCTTGATATGATGATGATTAATGGATTTACAATGTTACTTTTTTATAAGAAGAAACATTCTGATTTATTATTTGCGGGTGTTAGACATTTAGATGGCAATAATACTGATGTTACTCTTTGTGCATTTGAAAGAGAGAAAAGTAAGAAAATCTTGTTTGAAGAAGATTACATTATTGTTCTTTCTAAAGAAAAGTCTTTCTATAGTATAGAGACTATATATGGAATTAACGAGCAATGTCATATGCCAATGAATTTTATTTCTAAATATAATGGGAGTAAGCATACAAGATCTAATTTTGTTGAATGTCAAGGGCCAGATGTAAGTGGTGTTGGAAGTTATACATTAAAGAAATTATTAAAATAAATAGATCCTTGATGAGGAGGAGTTATAATGAATGTTAAAATAGAACGTTTAAATAGTACTTTTGTAAAAGAAATTAGCCAGATAATATATGAAGAGGTAAAAGATGAGGCTATTAAGTTTGTAACTATTACAGATTGTGATATAACAAGTGATCTTAGTTTTGCCAAAGTATATTTTACGGTACTTGATGATACAAAAAGAGAAAGTACTTTAAATGCTTTAAATAAGGCTAGTAGCTTTATTAGAGGAGAGTTGTCTCAAAGAATTGATATTAGACATACTCCAGAGTTAAAATTTGTTTTTGATACTTCGATTGAATATGGTAAAAAAATTGAAGATTTAATAGAAAAAATAAATGATGAAGATAATGAATAATATTTTTATTAGTTAGTATCCATTTTTGGATACTTTTTTTATTATTTTAATAGTAGTACTAAAAAATTTGGTGGATATTTAATGTAAAATGAATATATAAGATAATATTTAGATTAGTTTTTGCAATTTTTCTTGGAAACTTCTAAAATTTTAGCTTATAATATATGTATATTATCAGTAGTAGGTGATTTTATGGATAGTGGTGTTTTAATTATTAATAAAGAAAAGGGAATGACTTCTCGGGATGTTGTTAATAGTGTTTGCAAAAAACTTGGTACTAATAAGGTTGGTCATACAGGAACTCTTGATCCTTTGGCTACAGGTGTTTTAGTGGTTTGTGTTAATGATGCTACTAAGATTATTGAACTTATTACTAGTGATGATAAGAGTTATATAGCAGAAGTAGAAGTTGGAATATGTACAGATACTCTTGATGTAACAGGAGAAGTGTTAGAAACTGTTAACGATTTTGAAGTTAATAATGACAACTTACGTTTAGTATTAGCTTCCTTTGTTGGAAAGTATGTACAAGAGGTTCCACTTTATTCAGCTGTTAGAGTAAATGGTAAAAGACTTTATGAGTATGCTAGATTAAAAGAAGAAGTTATTTTACCTAAAAGAGAAGTAGAAATTAGAAACATTTCTTTAATTGAAGAATATAATTTTAATAGTAAAACTTTTAAGTTTTTGGTAAGTGTTAGTAAAGGAACATATATTAGAAGTTTAATTAGAGATATTGGAGAAGCTATGGGAATACCAATGGCTATGAAGAATCTTCAGAGAATAGAACAAGGCAATTTTAAAATAGAAGATAGTATTTGTTTAGATGAGGTGTCTTTAGATAAATTAATTAGTATACCTGATAGTTTGGATACTGAAAAAGAAATTGTTACAGGAGAGATTAAGTTTAAAATACAAAATGGTTGTCCACTTGAAAAAAAGATAAATGGTAATTTTATAACATTTTTAGATGAAGAAGAAAAAATATTGGCAATTTATCAAAAATGTTCTAATGGGAAGATAAAATCATATCGTGGTTTTAGGAGGTAGATTCTAATTGAAAAGATTATGTGATTTATATGATATTGATGATGGTAGGTTAATAAATAAAATTAAAATTAATTCTAAGGAAGTTGAAAAAGGAGATATTTTTGTTTGTGTTAATGGAGTTACTACTGATAGACATTTATTTGTTGATGAAGCTATTTTAAATGGTGCTAGTGCTATAGTTGTCAGTCGTGATGTAGGAAGAAAGAGTGTTCCAGTTATTATGGTTGATGATACTAATAAAGAACTTACACGTCTTGCTAAGAAGATGTATGATTATCCAGAAGCTAAACTTGGTATTTTTGGGATTACTGGTACTAATGGAAAAACAACAGTTGCTAGTATTATTCAAGATTTAATTGGAAATGATGTTTGTGGATATATAGGAACTAATGGTATAAGAACATCGAAGTTTAATGAAAAAATTAGAAATACGACACCTGATAGTGATAGAATGTATATGTATTTAGATAAATTTGTTAATGTTGGTTGTAAATATTTAGCTATGGAAACTAGTAGTGAGGCATTTTTTAGAAAAAGACTTGATGGTATTTCTTTTGAGGTTGGAATAGTTACTAATATTACAGAGGATCATTTAAATGTTCATAAAACAATAGATAATTATGTAGAGTGTAAGTTGGATCTTTTAAGAAAAGTTAAATCGACTGGTCTTTGCATTTTGAATTATGAAGATAAATATTTTGAAAGGGAATGTAAAGCTAGTAATGGTAGGGTTGTTACTTACGGAAAAAGTGAAAATGCAACTTTGAGATTAGTTAATTATAAGCAGGATTTTGATAAAACTAATATTACAGTTTTATATAAAGATCAAGAGTATTCGTTTGCTAGTATTTTAATTGGAGAGTTTAATATTTATAATTTACTAGCTTCTATGTTGGTTCTTCTTGAATATTTAGATTTTTCTATGGAAGAAGTTATTCGTCGTATTAAAAATATTAATGTAGTAGATGGTAGACTTCAGTTTTTAAACTATGGGCAAGATTATAGAATAGTACTTGATTATGCCCATACGCCAGATGCTTTTTTAAAAATTTATCCAGTGTTAAAGAGTTTAAAAAAGAAAAGAATTATTACAGTTACTGGTTCTGCTGGTGGAAGGGAAAAAGAAAAACGAGGTCCGATGGGAAAGATTGTTTTGGATAACTCGGATATTGTTATTTTTACAATGGATGATCCACGAGAAGAAGATGTCGATGATATAATAGATGATTTACTTAGTTCTAGTGACAAAGATAATTATCTTAGAATTATAGATAGGGTTGATGCAATAAATAAAGCCTTATCTATGGCTTTAGCAGATGATATTATTTTAATAGCTGGAAAAGGTACTGATAATTATATGGCCCTTGGTAAGGATTATATTCCATATAGTGATTTAGAAGTAATTGATAAATACTTTAAGTAATACATATATGTTGTATTACTTTTTTTGGTATATTTTTCCGTCTTAAAATTGTGTAAAATAGTGTTTAGTTTGTTGATTTTGTTGTTTTTATGAATTATAATAGAAAACAATTAGTTTTAAGAGAGGGTGACATTACGTGGCAAAAAATCTTCCAGTGTTAATACTAAAAAATGTTGTTTTTTTTCCCTCTTCTGAAGCACGTCTTGAGTTTGATTCATTGATTGATAAGCAATTGTTGTCACTTGCTGATAGTCATTATGATAATCAGGTTTTATTAATAAATTCAAAAGATCCTTTAGAAACAGATATTGATGTAGAGGATTTACCTAATATTGGAGTTTTGTCAACAATAAAAATGAAAATGGATATGCCAAATGGTAAAACACGTATTACTTTAATATTACAACGTCGTGTTAAAGTTGCTAGGTATAGACATATTGATGATTTATTTGAGGCTGACATTGTTGAGCTTGAAGATATTATATTAAACTCTAAGGAAGAAACGGCTTATATTAGAAGTGTTAAGAAAAAGTTTAATAATTATGTTGATGAGACCCCTTATATTAGTAATACAATGGCAACCAATATAAATGCTGCTTCTAGTATTAGTAATCTTACAGATTTAGTGGTTTCTAGTTTGCAATTAGAGTATGAAAAGAAGCTTAGATATTTAATTGAGGTTAATCCGATAGTTAGAGCAAAGATGTTACTTGATGATATGCAACAAGATTTAGAAATTATGGAGCTTGAGAAGAAGATAGATGAAGAGCTTGCTATTGAACTTGAAAAAAATCAGAGAGATTTTATATTACGTGAGAAGATTCGCTTGATGCGAGAGGAAATTGGAGAAATTAAGGATAAAGAAAGTGATATTCTTAACTTAAGAAATAAGATAGATGAACTTGTTTGTCCGGAGAAAGTTAAGGAAAGACTTTATTTAGAGCTTGATAGGTATGAGGGTAATAATCCAAATTCACCAGAAATAGGAGTTATTCGTAATTATATAGATTGGCTTATTTCTCTTCCTTGGGGTAAGTATACAGAAGATATTTATGATTTAGATAGTGTTAGTGAAGAGCTTGATAAAAGCCATTTTGGTCTTAATATTGTTAAAGATAGAATTTTAGAATATTTGGCAGTAAAACAACAGACTCACGATTTGAAAAGTCCAATTATTTGTTTAGTTGGTCCACCTGGAGTTGGTAAGACATCACTTGCTAAAAGTATTGCATCATCGATTGGAAGAAAAGTTGCAAAAATATCTGTTGGTGGGATTAACGATGAAGCGGAAATTGTTGGGCATAGAAGAACTTATATAGGAGCGGCACCAGGATTAATAATAAGTGGAATGAAAAAAGCGGGTACGATGAATCCAGTCTTTATAATTGATGAAATTGATAAAATGACAAAAGATATTAAGGGGGACCCTGCTAGCAGTTTATTAGAAGTTTTAGATCCAGAACAAAATAGTACTTTTGTTGATCATTATATAGAAGAAGAGTTTGATTTATCTAGGGTTATGTTTATTACAACCGCAAATTATTATGAACAGATTCCAACAGAGTTGAGAGATCGTTTAGAAATTATTGAATTATCTTCATATACAGAATATGAAAAGTTAGATATAGCACAAAAGCATTTAATTCCTAAAGAGTTAAAAGAACATGGTTTAATGGATGGACAGGTTAAATTTAGTGACAATGTTATTTTGGAAATTATTCGTAATTATACAAAAGAAGCTGGAGTTCGTGACTTAGAAAGAAGTATTGCTAGTATTCTTCGAAAAATTGTGAAACAAATTGTTACTGGTTCAAAGGATGAAGAGTTTTTGATTGATTCTAATAATCTATATAAGTATCTTGGAAAACAAAAGTATTTAGATAGTGATAATGATATTTTGGGTCGTGTTGGAGTAGTCAATGGTCTTGCTTATACTCCATATGGTGGGGATATTTTACCAATTGAAGTAACAATGTATCCTGGAAAAGGTGAGGTTATGCTTACTGGTAGTTTAGGAGATGTTATGAAGGAGTCAGCAATGCTTGCTCTTAGTTATATTAAAGCTAATCATAGAGAGTTTAAAATATCTTATTCTATGATAGAAAATAATAATATTCATATCCATGTTCCTGAGGGTGCTATTCCAAAGGATGGTCCTAGTGCTGGTGTTACTTTGACAACGACTTTAATTTCATTGTTTACAAATACTAAAGTGAGTACTAATCTAGCGATGACAGGGGAAATGACTTTACGAGGAAAAGTTCTTTCGATTGGTGGAGTTAGAGAGAAAGTTATTGGGGCTTATCGAAATGGTGTTCGAAAAATATTTATTCCAAGGCAAAATGAAAAAGATTTAGAAGAAATTCCAATTGAAATAAAAAGACGAACGCATTTTATTTTAGTAGATAAATATGTTGATATTTATAAGCAAGTATTTAAAGAAAAGAAAAGGAGTGATGAAGATGATAGAAAGTATATCAGATTACCTATTGATTAGATCACAAATAATGATGCTTAGTGATCAGGCTTTAATAGAATTATATGAGTGCTATGATGAATTACCTTTCCTATATGGGTTAAAAGAAACTTTGGACGTTGATGATTTTGTTATATTAGATGATGATTATATTAATAAAATTCTTACTATTTGTAATCATTTTCGCTTAAACTCTAAGGATTCTGAGGTAAGAGATATATGTAATGCTATAGTTATTGGTTTAAATAAAGATATGTTACATTTTAACGATCATCAAAAATCTGTTGTTAGGAATAAATATTTAGAGGTACAGCGTTCTTTTCATAAAATAGACAAATATGAAGAGCATTTTGGTGTTGATTTTATTAAAGAATTACTTAAAGATGAATATTGTAGTATAACATCAATTGCAGATGGTATGTCTATGGGAACTAAAATTTATGATGCAGATGGAAATGTTATTAGAACAGTAGATATAATTAAAGAAAAGGACAGTATTGATTTACCAGCTCTTGGTATTGGGAATAATAATAATTTAGATACATATTGGTATTTAAGCAGTTATAATTTTACTTTTACAATGTGTTATTTAGTAGATAAGTTACGTCAATTTGATGAGTTAGATGTCAATACTATGAAGTTTATAAAAACTTTGCTTGAACTAGCTGAAAGGGATAAGCGAGTTAATAAGGAAAACTATATTTCTGATGATGATTTTTCTTCTTCTCTTGTTTTTAGAACAGATAGTCAATTATTAGAACCATTTGTAAATGGTGTGAATTTTTTTGTTAATAAAAAGGAAAAAATGGAGAAGAAATTAATTGATTATAAAGTAAATAAGTATTGCAGTGAAAAAACTAAAATGTTAATAAAAGAGCTTGATAATGGATTAAAGTTAGTTTAGATTGCTATTAATAATATATATT
>CATKEA010000193.1 GCA_949746915.1 uncultured Bacilli bacterium | reverse complement strand
ATTATTAACTACAATTTTTCTCTTGTAATTGAATAATAAAATATCAAAGTGTCAAATTTTGATGATATGTGTTAATTTACATTTTTTAGGAATGGTTTTACATTTTTAAATTGTAAACTTTCATTTAATAATATTGACTTTGATTACTTAAAACAAAAAAACTCGATAATTATATTATCGAATTCTTTCAATTATATTATGTAATATTTTTTAAACTTCATTTTCACTTAATACTAATTTTTTATTTGATTGAGCATTTTTTACAATATAAATAATACCTTTAGTCATAAACATTATTAATAATATTGGAATAGCAATTATTTCAACAGTAAGTGATAATAATACGAATAAGCAAGTTAATATAATATTTCTTAGTTTATTAGCTTTCAATTATATCCCTCTTTTCTAGTTTTATTATAACAAAAATTCTTAGTAAATTTCGTTACACTTTTGTAACATTAATTAAGATTGTGATATTAGAAATTTATAGTGGTTCCGTTACTTGGTCGTATTATACCACATTTCTTTAAATTTTGCTACATTTTTTTATTAAAATTTATCCTGATACGAGTTCTTTTAAAACATCAAGATATAATTTTAAAATATTTTTCTTTTTAGCCTCTTTAGCTGTAATAACATCAACTGTAGCCATTTGGGAATCATTATCCTTAATAATTAGTTTTCCAATGATAGTTCCTTTTTTTAAAGGAAGCTTTATATTATTATTTAATTTTAATTCTGTCTTGTATTCTTTAGATTGTTCATTTTTCTTTAATAATACACTTACATCATTTTTAGTAGTTATATCTATCTCATCAATATCTGCTTTTTCTAAATGAATTTTGTCAATTACTTCATCTTTACTTTTGATCATGTTAATCTTATAACTATTAAAACCATAATCTAGTAATTCGGCAGTTTCATTGTTTCTTACTTTACTTTCCTCTTCTCCTAAAACAATTGCTAAAAGACGCATGTTTTCACGTTTAGCAGTTACAGCCATACAGTATTTAGCAGCATCTGTATGACCTGTTTTTAAGCCATCTGCACCATCATAAAAACGAACTAATTTATTAGTATTAACTAACCAAAACTTATTAGGAGTATCAACTCTTAAGTAATCCTCATATACAGAAGAAAACTCTAATATTTGTTCATGGGATAGTAGTTCTTTTGCTATTATTGCCATATCATAGGCACTTGAATAATGATTCGCTTCATCAAGTCCTGTCGAATTTACAAAATTCGTATTTTTTAAACCTAATTCTTTTACTTTTTTATTCATCATTTGAACAAATTCTTTTTCACTTCCACCAATTCTTTCGGCTAGGGCAACTGTTGCATCATTTGCAGAAGCCATACTGATACCTTTCATTAAATCCCTAACACTCATAACTTCGTTTGGTTGTAAATAAATTTGACTACCACCATAACCAGCAGCATTACTACTAACAGTAATTTTTTCATCCCATTTCAGATTTCCTGATTCAATATTTTCCAAAATTAAAATCTGTGACATCATTTTAGTCATTGATGCTATAGCAACACGCTCATTAATATTTTTCTCGTATAATATTTTCCCAGTTGAAATTTCCATTAATAAACCACTTCTAGCATTACTAAGTAACGTATCATCTGGTTTGGCATATGCTTCAAATGGTATTAAAAGAGTACATAGTGATAATAATAATATACTAATTTTCTTTTTCATCTAATTTACACCTCTTGGTTAATACTATGTCTTTTTTTGTAATATCTTTCATAAATTATGCTAAAATTTAAAGAGGTGATAATTATGAAAAAGACTTTAATAATTTTAACTATTATAATGCTTACTGTTGGCTGTAGTCTTAATAACAAAAACAAATCAGATAAAAAGAAAGCATCTTTTTCAAAGCTCTCTTATTATAAAGATGAGAATCTTGACAGATATAAAAAATATAAAGAAAATAACCCAAAATTATCAGATGAAGACATTGTAACTAGAGTCAATATTGGTTTAGATAACAATTATTATACTAATACTATTAAAACGCCATTCTTAAATTCTATTAAAATTCTTAGTAATAAATACTACTATATGCCAAATGACTATGTTCCAGAAAACTTAGAAAAAATTAGTTCAGAATGTAGTAATGGAACTAGGCAGCTGGTAAAAGAAGCTCGTTTGTCTTTTGAAAAGCTATGTATTACTGCTAAAGAACAAGGTTATGTCATTAGAGCTATGTCTGCATATCGTTCTTATAATTATCAATCGACACTTTATCAAAATTATGTAGATAAAGATGGGGTAGATGCTGCTGATACTTATTCCGCTCGTCCTGGTTTTTCTGAACATCAAACCGGTCTAGTTGTAGATGTTGATGATGGAAAATACTCTTTTACTAATTTTCATAAATCATCTTCATTTAAATGGATGCAAGATAATGCTTATAAATATGGCTTTATTATGAGATATCCTGAAGACAAAGTTGATATAACTGGTTATTCGTATGAATCGTGGCATTATAGATATGTTGGTATTGAAGCAGCTACTAGAATGCGTGAAGAAAAGTTAACATTTGATGAATATTATTTTAGATACTTAGATAAATAATTTTAAATGAGTGATTTATTTCATATTAAAGGATTGTACCCATAGGATACAATCCTTTATTTTATAATATCAAATTAATTTTCTAATACAATTGAGAATATATCAGCATTCTTCGAACAACATTTCATATCTCCAGTTCCATAAAATGTTAAGTGATAACTTCCAGAAATATCAGAAATATCTATAGTATTATCAATTCCACCACTACCGCATGATAAAGTATATGTTTTTTTGAAAAATTGAGCTTTTTCCTCTTCAGTTTGCCTAGTTGGACATTTCTGAAGGGGATCATTAGTTATACCCATAGTTATTGTTTTTTCGGCATAATTTTTGTTTCCTGTGCTTTGTCCATACCAGTAGTAACCATCACATTTTACTTTTAATTTAGTATATTTAGAAAAATCAATAGTTGTACTTGAGTATGAGACCCCACCTACAGTATAAACTTCACCATCAGAGTATTCTCCTCCATTATCTGCCTCTATATATAATCCTGTTGATTTTAATTTAGTAATATAGTTATTAGAAGAACTACAATATTTATATAGTGATCCTTTGTTACCTCCAGAAACTGTCAATCCTCCCGCTTTACATGCACATTGCATGTTATCTGCTGATGACCAACTAACTTTACTGTTACCTTTATCTAAAAGAACATAAGATGAATCTATCTTAATTGTCGCTGAAGCTGTTGCTGTTCGTCCAGATTTATCTGTTACTCTTATATATACGGTGTGATTTCCACTTGCTACATTACTAAAACTATAGACATCAGAACCTGTATACCATACTCCACTATCTAATTTATACTCACGTTTGTTGATTCCACTTCCAGAATCACTGCTTGTACTTGATGATATAGTAACTGTTTTACCAGAAACTGTTGCACTAATTTTAGCTATTGGATCTGTCTTATCTACATAATATGCTGATGAACAACTTACTGTGCTTGTTTGATTTACGTTATCTGTTACATTTACACATACCTTTTGAGCAGATGAATTAGTTCCAAGACTTATATTGAAAACTCCACCACTAAGACTTGCTATTGTTCCTGGAGTACAAGTTGAACTGGTTGTAGTACAATATTTAGCACTTTTTACACCTGATCCAACATCACTTGTTGTTACCTTTACTGTTAAATCTTTATACCACCCATTACTTCCACTTGTGCTACTTCCAAGGCTGAAAACTTGGGTAGGTTTTGTATTATCTATTTTGTTTTCTATCACTGTTGTGTATCCAACATTTCCAACTGCATCTTTTGCCCATATATACATAGTTTGATTACTTGTAAAGTTTCTTGTTATTGTTGTACTTTGACTTTTGGTGATATTGGTCCAACTGGTTGGTTTAGTTGCTGTTGTTGTCCATTGATATGCTACTACTCCACTTTCTTGGTCTTTTATCGTTACTTTTATATTATCTGATGTTACCCAACTTGTTGCCTTTACTATACT
>CATKEA010000192.1 GCA_949746915.1 uncultured Bacilli bacterium | reverse complement strand
TTTAATTTTAAATCTTATGTATTATTAAAAAATGATAAAAATTATGAATTAAAAACTAAAGATGGAGATTCTCCTTTCGCTTATCATTTAACTATAATCTCTGAAATTAAAAATGCTATTGAAAGTGATAATATAAAAAAATATCACTTTAACTTATTTAGAACTCTATTGGAAAAAACTGCCAATTTTCTTGGATATCAAAATTGGGCAGATTGTATAAATTATGAAAAAAGGTTTGAATTTGTAAGAATAATTAATTTATATAGTCATGGAAAACTTTCCGATTTAGAGTATGCCGAATTAACCTATGAAGATAAAGATAATTTTAAAAGCATTTTTAATCAGTTTTTAGATGAGTTTAAATGGTTTAAAGAAGGTGAAGTATAAGATGAATATAATTACAGAAAATGATAATACTACGGTTCTAGGGAAATATGTTCCTGTAACAAAATCAGATAAATCATATCAAAGTGAATCGGAATTAGAATATGAATTAATAAGGACATTATCTTGTCAAGGATATGAGTACCTCCAAATTAATAAAGATAGTGATTTTATTAATAATTTAAAAAAACAGCTAGAAAGATTAAATAATATTAAATTTACAAATAATGAATGGAATAAGATTTACGATAATTATTTATCAAATAATAATGATGGAATTGTTGAGAAAACAAGAAAAGTGCAACAAGACTATATATTTCCTATTGAATTGGATAATGGCGAATTAAAAAATATTTATATAATAGATAAAGAAAACATACATAATAATTTTTTGCAAGTTATTAATCAATATATTAATAGTGACGGAAATTATAATAATAGATATGATGTTTCCATTCTTGTAAATGGATTACCTTTGGTTCATTTAGAATTAAAAAGAAGAGGTATTGATTTAAGAGAAGCCTTTAATCAAATAGATAGATACCAAAGGGACTCTTTTTGGGCTGGAACCGGATTATATGAATTTATTCAAATATTTGTAATAAGCAATGGGACTTATACTAAATATTATTCTAATACTACTAGAGAATATCATATAAATAATAGTAAAATAAAGAAAAGCAATTCATTTGAATTTACTTCATATTGGGCAGATCAAGAGAATAATACTATAACTGATTTAATTGATTTTTGTAAAACATTTTTATCAAAGAGAACTTTATTAAACGTTTTAACTAAATATTGTGTATTTACATCAGATGAAGATTTGTTAGTTATGAGACCATATCAAATTGTTGCTACTGAAAAAATAATTAACAAAATTGAAATAGCACATAATTATAAATGTTATGGTAGTGTAAAAGCAGGGGGATATATTTGGCATACAACAGGTTCTGGAAAAACATTGACTTCCTTTAAAACTGCTCAAATTGCATCTAGCCTGGAATTTATAGATAAAGTATTATTTGTCGTCGATAGAAAAGATTTGGATTATCAGACCATGAAGGAATATGATCGTTTTAAAAAAGGTTGTGCTAATTCTAATAGTAGTACAAGCATTTTAGAAAAACAATTACGAGATAAAGATTCTAAGATTATTATTACTACAATACAAAAATTAGATAGTTTTATCAAGAAAAATATTAACCATGAAGTTTTTTTGAAACATGTTGTATTTATTTTTGATGAATGTCATAGATCACAGTTTGGCGATATGCATGAAAATATTATAAGAAAATTTAAAAATTATTATATATTTGGGTTTACTGGAACTCCTATATTTGCAGATAATGCAATGATTAAAAAAGGAATATCTCAAACCACTGAGCAAATCTTTGGAGAAAGATTACATACATATACAATTGTAAATGCTATTAATGATAAAAATGTTTTACCCTTTAGATATGAATATATTGGAAGAGTAGATATCAAAGACAATATCGAAGATGAAAAAGTATATGGCATTGATTTAGAAAAGGTATACAATAATAATACTAGAATAGAAAAGATTGTTAATTATATAATTAATTCCTATTCTACTAAGACAAAAACTAGTGAATCTTATGTTTATTCCGTATTAGATAATGTGGTTGAAGTGGCTAGAAGCAAAAAAATTGAAGAAATAAAATCTAAAAAAAATATAAGCGGATTTAATTCTATATTTGCTGTTTCGTCAATTCCAATGATAAAAAAATATTATGAAGAGTTTAAGAAACATAGTGAATCTAATTTAAAAATTGCACTAATATATTCTTATGGAGTAAATGAAGAAAATGGCTTTGTAGACGAAAACTCAGAATCTACAGAAAATTTATCTAAATCTGATAGAGATTTTTTAGAGTATGCCATAATAGATTACAATAAGATGTTTGGAACAAGCTATGATACATCAGTAGAAAAATTTCAAAACTATTATAAAGATGTTTCATTAAGAATGAAAAACAAAGAAATAGATATTTTGCTTGTAGTAAATATGTTTTTAACAGGATTTGATGCAAAAACTTTAAATACCTTATGGGTAGATAAAAATCTTAAATACCATGGATTAATTCAAGCCTTTTCTAGAACTAATAGAATTTTAAACAGTGTTAAAACATTTGGGAATATCGTTTCATTTAGAAATTTAGAAAATGATTTAAATAATGCATTATCCTTATTTGGAGATAATAATGCTCATAGTGTAATTTTACTAAAATCATACGATAGTTATTATAATGGATATAGTGAGGATGGTTATTCATTTATAGGTTACCAAAGTTTAGTTGATGAGCTCAAGTCAAAATACCCTTTGGGGATACCAATATTAGGTGAGCAAAATAAAAAGGATTTCATAAAATTATATGGGGCTATTTTGAAAGTTAGTAATATTTTATCATCATTTGATCAATTTAAAGGAGAAGAGCTTCTAGAAGCAAGAGAAGTACAAGATTATCATTCTTTATATATTGATTTATATAATGAATTTAGAAATATATCAAAACGTGATAAAAAAGATATTACAGATGATATAACATTTGAAATGGAACTAATAAAATCAATAGAAGTTAATATTGATTATATACTATCATTGGTTAAGAAATATCACGAATCTCATAATCAAGATAAAGAAATTTTAGTAACTATAAACAAAGCGATTATGTCAAGCCCTGATTTAAGAAATAAAAAAGATTTAATTCTAGCGTTTATTGATTCAATAAATGAAAATTCGGATGATATATATAGCGATTTTGAAATGTTTATGAATAGTAAAAAAAGAGAAGAATTAGATATTATAATTGCGGAAGAAAAATTGGATGTAGAAGAAACTTATAAATTTATTGAAAAATCTTTTCAAAATGGTGAAGTAAATTCCAATGGTACTGAATTATCAAATATTCTTCCTCCTATGAATATGTTTGATCCTGATCACAATAGGCAAAATACAAAAAATAGAGTTGTAAACAAATTGATAAATTTCTTTGAAAAATTTTTTTGCATATCTAGTAGTAAATTTTAACATTTTATGATAGGATTATTATAGTCACTTGGGAATGTGACTAATGAAACATATAAACATATAGTGTCTTTTAATATAAAGACATAAATAGGTAAATAACCTATGATTTAAAGTTCAAAATATAAGAACTGGTTACATATTTATTCCAACAAACAAGTTTGGATAGTATTCCCTTGTTTTTGTAATGGATTAATATGTCCAGTTCTTTTTACGTGTTCCTAAAAATACTGGTAAAGGAAGGAGGATAAAATGGAACTACTAGATTTGATAATCTTATATTGGAAAGATAATGAAAAAAGAAATAGAACCTTTTATAAATTTAGTAATACCAGAAGCAGTATTAGGAGATAATAGACTAACATTTTTAGAAAGAGTGTTATTAATTGAAATAGTGTCGCTATGTAAGAAAAATGGATATTGTTGGCCAACTAATAGATATTTTATGGGTAAGTTTGATTGCACAAAACCTACAATATCAAAAAGTATAAGTAGTTTATCAAAATATAACTATATTGATATAGAAATCAATAATAATGAAAAAAACAATTCAAAGAGAATAATTAAATTATCTGAGGTATTAAAGAAAAGAATAACAAGTATTCAAGAAAATACTAATGCTAGTATTCAAAATAATTTTAACCATTATAATAAATATAAAAATAATAAAAAAGATATATTAAATGATATTTATTCAGTTGATGATGAAGGTAATGAATATTGGCATGGAGTAAAAATTGAATCAGAGAAAATGACAGATGAAGAAGTAAAAGAATTAGAAGATTTATTAAAAAAATTCAAGTAATAAAGGAGGAAAGAATAAATAATATGTGTAAACAAGTCATAAATTTAAATGAGGTGGCTTATGTTTAATATAACTGAAACTTTTAAAAATGATTCTCCTAATTTTAACGAACTGGTATCTAAATATATAAAAAGTGTGATTAATAATGTCTGACATCATAGATGTGTTAAGTTTAATGTGTTATACTATAAGTGGCTTTAATTTGTTATACAAAGAGAGAGGAGAGTAAAAATTGTATAACACTTTAATACAGATGCCAGAATATTATAGAGCAGGAATTTATATAAGATTATCAGAAGCTGATGAAGGAAAATCTTACGAATCTGATAGTGAGAGTGTCCTTAATCAAAGAAATATACTAATGAATTATGTAAAAGAAAAAGGATTTGTCTTTATTGATGAATATGTTGATGATGGTTATTCA
>CATKEA010000191.1 GCA_949746915.1 uncultured Bacilli bacterium | reverse complement strand
CAAAGGCAATGTATCTATGTTATTGTTCTTAATATAATAAACTAGATAGGAGGAAATAAAATGTTTAATAAAGATTGTCGCTGTGGGCGTCAAAATGAAGTAAATCAAAATTTTACTGCAGATAATATGAATGTTGATGTTGATATTGATTTCAACAATCAAATGCCAATGGGAGGCGTTAATATGATGAATGGGAACATGATGGGTGGAATGGCTTCACCTATTATGGAACCAGTTCAAGAAAGACAAATTCATCGTACAATTATGCATAATGTACCACACGTTTGTCCAATTAGAACTCGCGTAGTAAATCATCATGTTTTCCGTCATACATATCAACCATCTTATTCATGCTGTGAAGAAAATACTTGTAGCACAATAAATTGTGGTTCTTGCTGTAATTTTCGATAATAATTGATATAAAAGGCAGTTGTTAAAAGCAATTGTCTTTTTGTTTACATTAATAATGTGTATATTTTTGTAAATTCACTTGTATAACAGAATAAAATATTT
This sequence comes from uncultured Bacilli bacterium, assembly GCA_949746915.1. Classification (GTDB taxonomy): domain Bacteria; phylum Bacillota_I; class Bacilli_A; order RF39; family UBA660; genus CATKEA01. The sequence goes on along the minus strand of CATKEA010000191.1, from coordinate 4,247 downwards.
TATTATTAAAATAGAAGGAAAGGGTGATACATGTGATTTATCCATCAATTGATAAAATATTAAATATAATTGATTCGAAGTATAAACTAGTACATATTATTGGTAAGAGGGCTAAGCAAATGGCAGCAACGAAACATTATCAAATGCCTGAATCCAAATATATTTCTAAGAAAAATCTTGGGCGTGCTTTAGAAGAAGTTTCAGAAAATCTAATTATTTTAAAATAAAGACACTTTTGGTGTCTTTATTGTTTACTTGAAAGTTCAATTATTTTATTCATATCATCGTCTCTTGCCATAATATTTTTATGTATTTTTTTACACTTTGAACATTTGTAAATAATTTTATAGGTGTCTTTAAATTTCTCTATTCCAATTGGTATTAGATTTCCTAAGCAGGTATTTTGTCTATCTCCAGGATTGATATCTATATGAATAGAATAAAGGCACATAGGACAGTGATCTCTAGATGAGTATTTCAATGGTTCGACCTGATATCCACAATTATTACATGTAAAGCTTTCATCTTTGTTTATAAATTTTTTCATTTAGTTCAATCTCCTTTGAAATAATGGGTATTCTTAAAAAGATTATATCATATATTTTTAGTTATGTGTTATAATGGATGTAGTTGTAAATAAGATATTGTGAGTTGATTATATGGATGTACAAGTAAAAATTGATTCTTTTGAGGGACCTCTTGACTTATTATTGCATTTTGTTAAAGAGTCTAAGGTTGATATATTAGAAGTATCTATTCTTGATATAGCTAATCAATATTTGGATTTTATTCATCAAATGGAATCACTTAATTTAAATATTGCTAGTGAGTATTTAGTTATGGCTAGTGAACTTATAGAAATTAAGTCACGTAAATTATTGCCTAAAAAAGAATCAGATGATGACCAAGAAAATGATGAAGAAGATCCAGAAACTCTTTTAATTAATCGTTTGATTGAATATCAAAAGTATAAAGATATGACAAAGAATTTTAAGGAAATGGAAGAATTACGTCAAGAAATATTTACTAAGTCACCAGATAGCTTAAAGGAGTATAGTGATTCAGAATTAGTAGTTAGTTCTGATGTAACACTGGATGATTTAGTGTTGGCTTTTGAAAAATTTTTAAAACGAAAAGAAGAAGAGAAACCATTAAGTACGAAAGTAACTAAAAATGAGATAACAATAGAAGAAAGAAGAGTAGAAATTAGAAATATTTTGCATGAAAGGAAGAAAGTAGATTTTGTGTCATTATTTGAGGTTTGTACAAGGGAGTATGTTGTTGTAACTTTTTTGACAATTCTTGAAATGGCTAAGCAAAAGGAGATTTCAATTAAGCAAGATAGTAACTTTGAAAACATAGTGGTAGAGGTGAGAACATGAATTTAGAAGCATTGATTGAGGGACTTTTGTTTGTTGTTGGTGAAGATGGACTTACATTGCAACAACTAGAGGAAATTATTTGTATTTCATCAGATGAAATAAAGAATGGATTAGCTAGTCTTCGTGATAAGTATGAGCATGATGATAGGGGTATTAGAATTAATATTCTTGGAAATAAAATGAAATTGACAACAAAAAAAGAGCATAAGGAGTATTATCAAAGATTAATAGAAAATCCAGGAACTAATGTTCTTTCTCAGTCTGCTTTAGAAACTTTAGCTATTATTGCTTATAATCAGCCAATAACACGTCTTGATGTTGATGAAATACGTGGTGTTAGTAGTAGTCAAATGATACGTAAATTAGTTGCAAAGGGGCTTGTTAAGGAAGTTGGAAGAAGTGATGCTGTTGGTAGACCGATATTATATAGTACTACTAGTGAATTTTTGGATTATTTTGGACTTGCTACATTAGATGATTTACCTAGTATGGAAGATTTTGTTACAGTTAGTAAGGAAGAATCAGATGATACAGATTTGTATCATTCTAAGTATAGTGAAGAAGAAGTTATTGAAGAATTATAATTATTATGCTATTATTGTTTTATTATAGGTAGGTGTTTTGATGAAAGAAAAGAATAAAAAAGTTGTTGAAAAAAAATCTAAAAGTGAGAAAAAAACGGTAGTAAAGAGAAGAACTAGAGCTAGTAATGATATTGAATTATATGATTTAGAAACAAGTGCTGCAGATTTGGAATATACCAGAATGTTTGATAGTATTAGGGATTGTAATATTGAAAAACAATTGTCTTCTAAAATTCAACCTACAACTAAGAACAAAGTAATTAAAAAAAGAAAAAATCATAAAAGAACTATGATTTCTATTAATGATATTAAAATTTTAGTTTGTGGTTTTTTATATTTAGTTTCTGCAATATTACTTATAATTGGCTTAGTAAGATATGTTAATGTTTCTAATATGAAAGAGTGTTCAAATTATTTAATGCTTGTGATGATTTTAGTGGTATTTGCTACAATTTTAATATCTAGTGAAGTAGGTAAGGGGAATGTAAAAACAATTTTTGGTGCCTCAATAAATCGTAAGATTTCTAAAAGAAAAAGAGTTATTGAATATTTTAAAGAGTCAGTTTTTCTTTCTTTGATAATCACTACTGTTATTGCAATATTAATATCTGCTGGTAATTTATTTATTGATTTTTATATGTTAACATCTAATGTGGCTTTGAATGTGATATTGATTTTTATGTTTATGTATATAGTTATTTGTATTTTATGTTATTTGTTTTGTTATTTATATTTTGAACATAAAATTAGTAAACAATAGAAAGCTTTTTTTGATAGTTTTGTTGGTTTATTGTTTATAACTTAATTAGTGTAATGTATTTTATAGTGTTAAAAGTGAAATATTATTTTTAATTTGTAGTCAATTAAAATAATTATATGATAGGATAATAATGAATGAGGAGAGTTAAATTTATGAAGATGAAAAAGTTTTTGAGATTGTCAATTTTTGTGTTAGTTATGTTGTTTGTTGTAACTGGATGTACAACAAGTAAATCGTATACTTTTAAGGTAGAAACAGGTGATGAAATTAAAATTGAATTAAATACTAATGATGGTTATAATATTTCTTCAGAATTACCAATAAAAATATCAAAAGATGGCAAAGTTTTAAGTCAAGGAGCTTTTATTTCTCTTGCTGATTATGATAGTTATATGAATACTATTAAAAATGGTGGAGAAGATATAGAAGTGTTAGAAAGTAAGACAGAAAATGGATTAGAGTATACTTTTTATTCTTATAATGGTTCAGAATTTAATTATGTTATTAAAATCTCTGAATCAAATACGGCTTTTTTACTTGGAAATAATATATCAAAGGATTCTGCTGAAGAATGCTTTGATAGGTTGACTATTACTAAGAAATAATGAATTTTATGATGAGAGTTAATATTTTTCATCTTTTTTGTTGACTTTAATGGTAGTTATTTATGTTATAATGTCAGTAAGGTGATGTTTTTATGTATTCTTCATCCTTATGAATCGTATGTACCTATTAATGCAACTAAACTTATAATTGGAAGTATCCCACCATATAGATTTTGTGTTGATGGTGCTAAGCTTGATAATAATGATGTTAGGTTTTATTATGGTTCTTCTAAGAATAATTTTTGGAAGTTAGTTGGGGAAGTTACAAGTACCAAATTTGATTTTCTAAATACTGATGATGCAGTTAATCAGAGAAAAAAATGGCTTACTGATTATAATATTGGTATTACAGATGTTGTTTCTAAATGTATTCATGATGGTTGTAGGTCTGATGATGGCTCACTACTTCAAATAGTATATAGAGATATTGATAAATTATTAGAAAATAATACAAAAATAAATACGCTTATTTGTACTAGTGATTTTGTTCGGAAACATTTAAAAAAGATTATAAAAGGTAAATGGACTAAATTAGATTCTAAATTATGGTCTGTTGATATTAATGGAAAAATGTATAAATTAATTGTACTGTATTCTCCTTCTCCTAGTGCTTTACGTGGTATGGGAAAGGATGGATGTAAAAAGCGTAAAGATCAATATGCAGACATTTTTGGAAATGGTTAAAATACAACTAAGGTAAGTTGGTTTTACTTTTTTAGTTGGGTCTTTTATTTATAATTTATATTTTTCTAATTCATGTAAAAATTATCTATAATGATAGGGATTAATTTTAAAATTTAGTTTTTATTACTAATAAGGATTTTTGTATATAGTAAATAATTTTTTCTCTAATTTAAATACATGTTCATTTTTCTATTGTATATAGTTGGAACTTTTTGTTTAATAGTAAAAATTT
>CATKEA010000190.1 GCA_949746915.1 uncultured Bacilli bacterium | reverse complement strand
CAAATTTCTGTTTATCGATTTGTTCAACTATCTTTGCAAATTTATTTTGTAATTCTATTGGTGGAATATAAATTTCTATGTTTTTTAATTCTTGTGCATTTATATTTGACTGTCCACTTGCATTTTTACACATACTATATAGTTTTTCTTTTAAAATAGAAGTATTCAAATATGCCGATATAAAATATGGATTGGCCAATTGATTTGTTCTAACTCTTATAATAAAACCTGCAATTACCATTTTTTCATCTAAATTATAAACACATGTTTTCCCAACTAAATCGCGGCTATTTGTCCTATTAAATAATATATCTCCTCTTTTAGTTGTATATTTATCTAGTTCATTATCAGGAATATCAATATACTTTAGATCTTTTATATCCAATTTTCCATCATAGGTTATATTGTTCATTCTTAAATATTTATATTTTCCTCCATTTATGGAGGGACGACTTGTACCATATTTGGCATCTATTATTAAGTCATTTATTGTACCATTTTTCCACTTTTTATTATTTATGAGTGGCTCCCCAAACATCTCGACAAACTGAGATTTTATAAGATTATCACATTTATTTACTTGTTTTTTCCTAAGTTCTATTAAATTACTTATTTTATCCAGATGCTCTACTATTCTTTTTTGATTTTGAATATCTATATTATCTACATTCATTAATAAAAATTCATTTTTATTTAAATGTTTTAATCCAGCCCCTCTAAACAATTTATTAATATCATCAGTTTTACTTATCAAATAATAGTATAAATATTTAGTATCTAATTTATCAGTATTAAATACATAACAATCTGTTGAATAATTAAATTTTCCATTTACATAATGAATCGAAAAATTTCCACCAGTACTTATTACTATAGCTTCTCCGTCGCATATATAATCATCTAAAAACTTATTTACTAATGGACTGCATGTATATAATGGAAATTGTCCTTTTTCTAATCCTTCTCCTGCCTTAATAGAGGATTTATCAAATTTATTAATAAGTTCTTTTAAAATCATAGTTCATCTCCTAAATTAAGGTGATTAACAAACTGAGATTTGACTAGCTGTTCTAATTTATAAATTTGATTATTTTTTAAGTTAATTAGATTATCTATCTTACTTAAATTAGTAACAATCTCATTTTGTCTATTTAAATCATATAGTTTTATATTTATTTTTTTTAATCCATGAATTGTAATTTGTGGTTGAGCACTTCCAGATATAGAATTTGATAAGTCAATCCCTTTTAGATAATAATATAAATATTTATTTAAACATTTTGTTTCATCCAAATTATCTAAAGCCATTGCATTTCCATTAATATAAGAAAAAGGTTTAGACAAATGAACATTACCACAAGTAGCGCCTCTACAGGTTATTAAAACTGTTGGAAATTCATGATTGTATTCATCATATTTACCAATTATACCATTTGCCCCATATACATCATATTTTCCACTTTCTAATAATTCACATGTCGCAAGTGTCTTCCATTGTTTTGGTGTACATATTTCTAATAAATTGACTTTCATCTATAACAACTCCTCTAACTCTTTAAGTTGTTTTTGAAATTCCTCTTCCATATCCATAATTTGTTTTAATATTACTTTAGGATCTTCGTATTCTATTTTTTCTTGAACAATTTCTTTATATTTATTAATTGATAAATCATAATCATTTTTAAGTATTTCTTCTTTTGTAACAAAGAAAGATTTATCAGTTCTCTGTCTATTTTCTTCAGCAGATAAATTATTATACCTTTCTATAATATCTGGAATATCATTTTCTTTTATTGGAATTCTTTTAGCATCTAAGGTAAAACCATCGGCCGTCATGTCATAAAACCATACTTTATTCGTACCTCCAGTAGTTGTTTTAGTAAATATCATTACTGCTGTAGATACACCTGCATATGGTTGAAATACTCCACTAGGCATAGAAATTATAGCATCTAGTTTATTATTCTCTACTATTTCTTTTCTAATTAATTTATGTGCATTACTACTTCCAAACAATACACCATCTGGCACTATACAAGCACATCTACCACCAATTTTTAGACTTCTTAAAAATAATGCTAAAAATAATAATTCTGTTTTCTTGGTATTACAAATTTTTGATAGAGATGGAGATATTGTCGTTTCATCAATAGATCCTTTAAATGGTGGATTTGCTAATATTACTGAATACTTATCAGTATCTGTATTTTCTCCCGAAGCAGAATCTTTATATTCGATATTCGGATTATCGATTCCATGCATTATCATATTCATTGCGCTAATACTTAACATTGTATCATCAGTATCAAAACCATAAAACATTTCATTATTAAAATGATACTTTGCACTTTCACTATTAAATATATCTGGGTAGTTTTCTCTCAAATATTCACTAGATTCTAGTAAAAAACCACCTGTACCACATGCTGGGTCACATATTGTATCATTTGGAGTTGGTTTAATTAATTCAACCATCATTTTAATAATATGTCTAGGAGTTCTAAATTGGCCATTTCTTCCTGCAGTTGCAAGTTTAGAAAGTAAATATTCGTAAATATCTCCTTTGGTATCTCTATCTTTCATTGGAATAGAGTCTAGTTTAGTTACAACCTTTTCTAACACTAGAGCACTTGGAACCATAAACATTGCTTTTTCCATATATTTTGAAAAAGATGAATCTTTTCCCGCTTTTAAATTTTTAATAAACGGAAAAATTTTAGTAGTCATTAAGTTAAACATTGCATCTGCTGATAAATTTTTAAATTTACTCCATCTACAATCTTGATGTTCTTCATCAAATATTCTATTAAATTTAACTCCTAGCAATTGTTCCGTTTGCTCATTATTAGTTTCTACCTCATCTAATCCTTTTATAAACAACAAATAAGTCATTTGTTTAATTACTGATAATGGATCTGTCATACCTCCATTTGCAAAATCTAACCATATTGCGTCGATTTTATTTTGAATAGCTTTCTCCATGTTTAGTTACCTCCTACACTTAATTTCTCTAATTTCAAATTATTATTTTTAACTAGTAACAAATTTTCATAAAAACTAATTAAATAACTATTATCTTCTTTTATATTTAATTTATCATTACTATAATTACTTCTAACTAATGCATTCCTAAAATACTTTGAATTGTCTTTAAACAAAGAATAATTAATATTATAACTTAGATCTTTTAAATATTTAATTATAAATACTGCTGTTGTTCTAGTATTACCTTCCATAAAAGGATGTACTTGCCAAATACAAGAAGTAAAATTAGATATACTGATTATTTTATCTGATGCACTTAACTTTTTTATAATCTTCTTGTCTTTCATCTGAAAAATCATAAATAAGATAATCTTTAATTCTATTATAACCACAGTATTTTACTGTATCACCATTTAATATTTCTTCATCTTTTGAAATATTAACTTCTCTAAATTTACCAGCAAACATATAAACATCTTTAAATAAAGCACAGTGAATATATTTATAAAAATCTATCGTTAAATAGAACATATCATTTTGTAAGATTTGCATAATTCTTAATGATACGAAATCACATTCATACTCATTTCCATTATAGCTATCATTTAGATCATCATAGTATTTCTTTAGTTTATTTTCTAATTCATCAAGCGATATTTCATTTTTAATATTTAATTTCACTAAATCTATTATATATTCAGAAGGTGTTAAATTATCAACCTGCTGTAGTCCAATTGCCATTTCCCATTTTGATTCTAAATCAGATTTATCATTTTTTATTTCTATATATTCGTTAACTTCAGAATCTAAATACTGCTCATTCATTACTTCACCTTCTTTACTTAGCAAGTATTGAAAAGTTCCTCCCACAAGCACTTTTCGCATATTATGGGAATACTCCCAATCCCTATACTGTTACTAACTCTAAATTTAATTCTTTGATAAAATCATTTAGTAAAATCATTATTTGATCTACTTCAAGATTATTCGCATAACTATTCTTATTGGAATAAGATTTCCAGTTTGTTTTTATTCTATCACTATCAATAATTGATTTAATAATTTCATCATAATCATTTAAGTATTCAAAAGAATCTCTTTTAGTAAAAGTATTATCAATTGCATCTTTTAATATACTTATATTAATTTCATTTCTTAGCTTTGTTAAAAAGAAATATATGTCATAATAATCTTTCATTCTACTATTATACTTTCCGCGTCTTAAAACAGTTTCAATTTTTTCTGCTAGTATAGTTTCAATATTATAACTATTAATTAAAATACTTTTATCTTCAAATAATAAAGGATATTTGAACTTTAATTCTTTTGGTGTTACTTTGTCACCAGTTGATATATCAATTTCTAAATTCACTTTAGTACTATTTACTCTACCAGTAATATGGTATTTATTTCCTCCATATTCATCTTCTTCTCTTATATCAGTAATACTTACAATGTCAAATTTAACTTCATCATTTAAATTAATAAATAGTATCTTATTTAAAACATTTACCATTTTATCCTTTGAAATATCTATACCTGTAATTGTAGTGACCATATCTTTTGTTGTTCTATTTTCTACACCAAACATTGCGGCAAGTAATAATCCACCTTTTAATATAAAGTTATCTTGATATTTTGAAACAGATATTCTTTCTAATATTCTTTCAAACATAAATCTTTGTAATGATTCATAGTAATTTAAATTATACTTTTCCTCGAGTTCTTTTGCTTTTAATTTAATCTTTTCTTCTACCATTTCATCATTACCTCCACAATTGTATTAACCTTATCGTAAATATTAAATACCTTCGCATATTCTAATAATTTATCAACATCTTTATCTTTACTATGGAAATAATAATCTAAAACTCTATTTTGAAGTTCTAAATCAAATTCTCCTTCAGTTCTTAACATGTCACAAATACATCTCTCAGCATTATATATTTTTACT
>CATKEA010000189.1 GCA_949746915.1 uncultured Bacilli bacterium | reverse complement strand
GTTTTAATAAATATTTAATTTTATATTATTCTTCTACTATCCAAGCTGTTGGTATTCCACGTAAGCCATCTTGTCCTTTAGCACAACATGGTTTATTATATATTTTATTTTTTACAACTAAAGCACTTGATGAACCACCATCCATATTAGCTGCATTATAAGCACCATATTTAACCATGACATCAGATAAATCATTCATATCTGCTCCAATACTATAACCAGGTTGACGACCATCTATTACTAAGAATAAAACTATTCCATCTTTTCTTTGACCAATAGCAGTACGAGGGGCAATTCCCCAACCACCATCGCCACCTACAAAGGAAGCTTTACCATTTACAACAAGAAATGGACCAAATTCAATCGCATCACGCATTTTATACTTATTTAAGGCTTGAGATGCAGACATTCTACCTAATACTAGAACATCATCCTCAGTAAAACCAACAAAGCCTCCACCTACTCTTGCATCTTCATAATCCCAGATTATCTTGCTATCCTTTATAACTGTTCCATGGGGTGTTGAACCATTACTAGTCCATGTTGGATCATAGAAACCTCCAGCATTCATAGCTACAACTGCATTATTTTCTTTAGCTAAAGTCGTTAAATATTGACCTGATACTCCAAGTTTTTTTGCTGTTGCAATTTTTACCTTTGATGGATCATAAATTGCAATCAAGTATCCCTTATATTTTAGTCCTGAAACATTAATAATTTTATAAGTTGCATCTTTATCGTGTTCTAAAATGTCTTTTTCATATTTTGATGCGTATTTAGTTGATGAAGTATCTCCACCAATATTAATCTCATTAGGATTAGTATCTTCATCTGGTTCTACAACCTTATTATTTGCCAAAACTTCGGCTATTGTTTCATCATTAAAAAACCAAGTAGCTAAATATTGATGAGTCATAGTAGTCATAGCAGTAGTAATTAAACGATCCCTTACCCAACTATATGGTCCATATAAAATAAACATTCCACTAGATAGTCCTATAATAAAAATGGAAAATAGTAAGACAAAAGCTCTTTTGACATTTTTATTTGTTTTTTGCTTTGTTTTTTTTGCCATTTTACTACCTCCTAATTGTTGGTTTTCATACCAGTATAATCCCCATCATCATTGATATCAACATATTCGTAATTACCTTTATCAAAATCTTTAATATCGTCTTTTTTATCAATTATTGTATCACTATCACGATATTGTCCTAACAATTCATTAAAATCAGTAATATCATTTATATAATAATTTACCATTGTTTCATATGCAATAATAAAAGCATCACATTTACTAGTAACATCTGAACTTGCATATGTTTTATTAATACATAAATTTTTTAATTCTTTAGACTTTTCATCATGTTCTTTTATTTTATTTTTATATTCATCATATGTTTTAATCCATTCATCATAATTATCATTTACTTCTTCAATAAAACGATCAGTTAAAATATTGTCACTTCTCCATTTTGATGTTTCCTCAGCAAATGTTTTATATATATTATAGTTATCTACAACTTTATTAGCATCTTCATCGTTAGTATCTTTTTCTTTTTTTACTTCAAGTACAAAGTATAAAATAATTCCAAAAATAACAAGTAATACCCCCGCCAAACCAAATATAGTTCCTTTTTTTAACCTCATATTTTATTCTCCTTACTATTTTTAATAATAACATATTTTTAATATTTTGAAAAGTGTTTTTTATTTCTTAGTAAAAATAGCTAATATTTTAGAAAATCTATATAAAATTAGAGTACTTTTATTCATTGCAACACTTTTTCCAAGTGCCTTCCCACCAATTGTTAGTGAAGCTATTGTAGCTGTTGTAATTAAGGTTACTATTAATATGTCAACATGTAATTCATTTGCAATAATACTAGAAATAGCAACACCAGTTGAACCACTTATTATTCCACATATATCACCAATAACATCATTACAAAAACTAGATACTTTGGAAGCATTTTGAGTTAGTCTTACTGCTAATTTTGCTCCTTTTACTTGCTTTGCAGCCATAGAGTTAAATGTTTTGATATCTGCTACTGTTACACTAATTCCAATCATATCAAATATTATTCCAATAAATATAAATAATGCTGTTACAAAGATAGCTACGAGTAGTGTTACATTAGGAATAATTATTTCTGATAGAAGAGAAAAACTTAGCGAAATAATAAATGCTAATATGGTAATAGTTACAATCCATTTATAATCATTTTTCTTTTTATCTTTGACGGGCTTTTTGTTGGCTTTTTTTGAGTATTTTTCTTTAAAATCTTTTTTCTTCATATTATCTCCTAAAAAAAAGAGATCTTCATCCCTCTTAATTTTTGATTTGGTATTTTTATAGTAAACTTTGCATCTTAGGTCAAGTTGGATTTCCCTAATTCTTACTTACCGTTACCAGTAAGCAGTT
>CATKEA010000188.1 GCA_949746915.1 uncultured Bacilli bacterium | reverse complement strand
ACAAGAACGAGAACTGCAACAAGTAAATATAATGGTCAATCATGTAGTGGTGGAGGAATTGTGTTATCAGAAAGTCAAAGTTGTAATACACATAGTTGTTTTAATCCAGCAAACCCAAGTTATGACGATTTACTAGATTGTAATAAAGTATCCCAAGTATTTGCTTCTCCTCAAGGACTAAAAAAAGTTCTAGAAACTGAAAACATGAGAAAAAGAGTAAGAAATTTAGGATGTACACAGAACTATGGTAAGACAATATATGATACATGCAATAATAATCCAGATATTTTTAATATAAGAACAGGTACAACAGATGATCTTAAATTTGCTAAAGAAGATTATAAATATCAATATACTACCTATGCTAATGGATATGGTTTCATACATTCCCATAATTTTAGTTCTCCAACTAGTACTTCAAAAGATGTACCACAAAATAACCCTATGGTATACATTGTTACAAGTTTGGGTTGTGGGACAGCATCAAGTGGATACACATTTTCTATGTATTACAGTGACGATCTTAATAGTCCAGCTGGCAGATATTATGAAAGATTAACCTGGTTTAGAAATATTACTTGTAAAGGTGGTTATACAAGCGATATATACGCAGTACTATTTGGTGGTGGAGGAACATACTACTCAGATAATAATTATGCCAAAGGGTCAGTATCGGCATTTGTTTGTTCCCCTAAAATTAAGTAATTGCTAAAATAAATAAAAATGATTGACAAAAAAAATTATAAAGTTTAAAATTATATTCATAAATGTGATGATGTGTTGTGGAAGACACGGAGCAATATAAAAAAAGAGATTCTTCTAGAATAAGTAGGGTGGAACCGCGGAATTTTATTTCGTCCCTATAATTTATTCTAGAAGTTTTTTCATTATAAGATAGGAGAGATAATATGGAAAAGTTAACAATGGATAAGTTGACTAATGTATGTAAGCAGTATGGTTTTATATTTCAAGGAAGTGAAATATATGGCGGTCTTGCTAATACTTGGGATTATGGACCATTAGGTGTTGAGTTAAAAAATAATATAAAAAAGGCCTGGTGGAAAAGATTTATTGAAGAAAGTCCTAATAGCTATGGATTAGATGCAGCGATTCTTATGAATCCAGAAGTTTGGGTTGCATCAGGACATGTATCTTCATTTTCCGACCCACTAATAGATTGTAAAAAATGTAAGTCTCGCCATAGAGCTGATAAATTGTTAGAAGAGTTTACAAATGGAGAAGAAACAGGTGATGGTTGGCCTAATGAGAAACTAGAACAATTTATTAATGATAACAAAATAAAATGTCCAAAATGTGGTGAATCAGATTTCACCTCTATTAGACAATTTAATCTTTTATTTGAAACACATATGGGTGTTACTGAAGATACTAAAAATAAAGTTTATTTAAGAGGAGAAACAGCGCAAGGAATTTTTGTGAATTTTCTAAATGTTCAAAGAACTATGCGAGCTAAAGTACCTTTTGGTATTGGTCAAATAGGAAAAGCCTTTAGAAATGAAATAACTCCTGGAAATTTTACTTTTAGAACAAGAGAGTTTGAACAAATGGAATACGAATTTTTTTGTAAGCCAGGGGAAGATTTAAAATGGTTTGATTATTATCAAGATTATTGTATGACATTTCTAAATGATATTGGTTTAAAAGAAGAAAACCTAAGACTAAGAAAGCATAAAAAAGAAGAGTTAGTATTCTACAGTAAAGGTACTACAGACATAGAATATCATTATCCACATGGCTGGGGAGAACTTTGGGGTATTGCAGATAGAACCGATTATGATTTAACTGTTCATACAAATCACTCAAAAACAAATTTAGTTTATCTAGACCCAGAAACAAATGAAAAATATACACCTTATGTAATAGAACCATCAGTAGGTTGTGACCGCTTAACCCTTGCTATTTTAGCAGATGCATATGATGAAGAAGTTTTAGAAGATGAAACAACTAGAGAAGTTATGCGCTTTACTCCAGCATTAGCACCATATAAAATAGCAGTATTACCTTTAATAAAAAAATATCATAGTGAAAAATCTCTTGCTATATACAAAGATTTAAGTAAGCATTTTATGACTTCATATGATGATGCAGGTAATATTGGTAAACGTTATCGTAGACAAGATGTAATGGGTACTCCATATGTAATTACTGTTGACGATGATACTTTGAACAATAATACTGTAACTATTCGTGATAGAGATACAATGAAACAAGAAACAATTCTACTAGAAGAAATAGTTGAATACATAAATAAAAAGATTTCCTTTTAATTTGGAAATCTTTTATTTTTTTGATTAGCAGTATTAACAGTAAAACCAGCACTATCATCACCTGTAATTTCATTAATAATAATATTATCAAGCTTCGATTTTATAAAAGGAATTAATTCACTACTTTTATCATAATATATTTGTTTATATTCTTCGTTATCTAAATAACTATTTCCTTTCCTAAAAAGCTCATCATTATAATTATCTTGATTGACAATACCATAATTAAGTGTTTGAATTACTGCATAATGATAAGGTAAAATTGTCATATCATCAGCTAGTGCTATTTGATTATGATTGCTAATAGTAATATTTAATAGATTCTCATATAGATCAAGACTATTTTTTATCATAGTTTCTTCCTTATAAATGTCAGAAAAAAACAAATAGCTATTAATACAATCAACATTACCATAACCTAGTAATTCTTTAAGATTACTAATTACTTTATAACACCTAGCTTTTTCAGTCATAATCTTTTGTTGAACCCATAATAAAGTATTTCTACATTGGAAAACATTTATATATGTAGTTGTTAATAATGAGTTTGCATCTTCATTTATTAAAAAAGAATCAGCTTCTTTCATATACATTTCAAACATTATTTCTAATACATCTTTTTGCACCTTAAATCACCTGAAAATATAATACAATTAACTATATCAAATGTCAATCAAGTTCAGCCATTATTATTTTAAATATAAGCATTGGATTATTTAGATAAGGAAAATGCCCTAAATTATCTAAAATAACAACCTCGGAGTTTTCAATACTTTTATTCATTTTCATACAATCTGAAACAGGAGTAGCCAAATCATTCTTTCCCCAAATCAAAAGTGTTTTGCTTTTAATATCATTTAAATAAAATGTTAAATCTTCATTTACAACATTAATAAATGTTTTTCTCATCGAAATATCTAAAGTACGATAATCATCACTAGCAAATTTATTAAAAAGATAATCGAGATATTTTTTTTGCTGTTTTTTTGGTAAAAGAATTTCCATTCTTTTTAGAACTTTATATAGTTTACTTCTAAAAAAACTTCTAAAAGTTCTTTTTGGTTTTATCCCAGCACCATCCATAATTATAATATTACTAAATTTATAGTTATAATATCCTGTTAATGTAATTATAAGTCTAGCTCCAAAAGAATGTCCGATAAGAACAGGATCATCAAGTTCTAAATAATTAATCCACTCATACACTAAATCACTGTAATCGTAAACAGTTAAATCTTTATTTGGAAATTTACTGTTTCCAAAACCAGGATAATCTAAAATATAAACTGTATAAAAGTTTTTTAACATTTCTATCAAGTATTTAGACGTTCCCCTTGTATCACCCCAACCTGGCAATATTACAAGAGATTTTGAACTATCTCCATATTTTTCATAATATATAGAAATATTATTATACTCAAAATACATATCCTTCACCTAGAGTAATATATGAAATATCTTTGGTAAAGGAAACAATATGTTGGAGAAAATAAATTTAACTTTTTAATAAAAAAAATAAAAATATGTAAATTTTTGTAAAAAGTAGTAGTAATATTTCAAATATATGATATACTATAAATGTCTAAAGGATACGTGAATCATCACATATAAAACCGACTAATATGAACGATACGGGAGTTCGGAGCTATAGTTTGTGTTGAAGACCTTTCAAATTTTTGAGTAGGGATCCTAATAACTATGTATGAACACCCACCTGTAAATGTGCAGGTTTTATCGTTTGATGAAAACGGTCCTTTGGACTTTTTTTTTGACTAAAATAATTAAAAGTGATATAATATGGCATAAAGTTTTAGTAATAATTAATGATGTTTAACTTGGAATTGGATGGTGTCGTTAGTGTTTGATAGATTGGAATTATTAATTGAAAAAAACAAACTAGAAGAAATAAAAATAAAAAAAATTCTGATAGTTGGAGTTGGAGGAGTAGGTGGTTTTGTTGCAGAAGCATTAGTTAGAACAGGTGTTTATAATATTACACTTGTTGATAACGATGTTGTTAGTATAAGCAATAAAAATAGACAGATAATAGCACTTGATTCAACAATTGGTAAAAGTAAAGTAGAAGTTTTAAAAGAAAGACTTATAAGTATTAATAAAGAAGTAAAAATTAGATGTT
>CATKEA010000187.1 GCA_949746915.1 uncultured Bacilli bacterium | reverse complement strand
GCAAAAGAAAACGCTAAAATATTAGGAATAGTTTTCTTAATATAATTATTATTTAATAAATTAAAAACAAAGAATCCACTAATAAATAACAATAATCCAAAAACAACCATAACTACTCCCCTTTCATATTTATCTCAGCTAACTTTTTATTAACATAAGAAGAATCACATAAATCATTATGCAAACAAGCACTATAATACTTCTTAGCATTATTATAATCATTATTGTCAAAATAATAGTCACCTAAATAAATATTAAATTTCTCATCAATTGCATTAATACTACTCAAATAATAACTAGCGTACTCAACACCCAAACTATATTCTTCATTAGCAAACAAATCATCTATAAAAGTTCTAATAATCTGATAAGCATTATGATCTTGATACATAGCTATTTGTTTCTTTGCTTCCTCTAACATATCAAAAAAATATTCTGTTTCATTATCTCTATAATATAAATCATAAAATCCATATAAAGACATATCATTTTCAAATACTACTTCCAACTTATTATTTTTCTTATCAACAACCTTATAAAGTGTTAATTCCTTAGTTGTTACATAATCATATAATTCCAAGTTTTCATTAACTGCTAAAATATAATCAACATCATAACGTTTTATTAACTGCTTGCTATCTGGATTATTTCTAATTGGTATATTATATTTAGATCTAGTAATCATCTCAATTGGAAATAACTCATAACGTAAAATCAAAAAGTCCATTCCTCCAAGATTATATATTTCATCATCATAATTAGTAACAAATGTAAATTTACTATCACTATCTATTTTACTTGCCACAACTTTAGAAAGCATTTCTTGCATTCGATAAGAAAATTGAATATGCTCAGTAGAATATTTATAATCAAGAATATGTCCCTCAGTAGATTTTGTCATTAATAAATAATATTGAATTAAAAAAATAACAATCAAAAAAACAATAGTAATAGTTATCTTATTTTCTTTATTCATAAAACACCTCATTTTGTTGTAAATAATTAATAAAATTCAAGAAAATTGCAGTAAACCAATTATAAACTAAATATTATTAGAAATTATCTATAATTCTTCTACAAAATTTCTTTCTAACTTTTTAAATAATTTATAACCAACAAATAATAATCCAAAACTAACAACCGCTAAAATACATAAACTAGAAACATCTGGAATTTGCTGATAATATAAAATATCACGATAAGCATTAACAAGATGTAATACTGGATTTAAATTAAAGAACATCCTGTACTCATTAGGAATCATTGAATAATCATATACAATTGGCGTTAAATAAAACAACAACATCATTAAAACATTAATAAAATATTCCAAATCTCTTATAAAAACTGTTATTGAAGATAACACATAAGCACATCCAATTAATAAAACATATTGAATCAATAAAACAACTGGAAATAACAAAATATGAACACTAATTCCAACTCCACTAACAATAAGGGCAACAACAATAATTAAACACGATATTAAAAAGTTAAATAAATTACTAGTAACAACAGAAATAGGAAGTATCTCCCTTGGAAAATATATTTTTTTTAATATTCCGCCATTTGTCACAATAGTAGATGTACTTTGTATAATAGTAGTATTAAAAAAGGTCCAAGGAATAAGAGCAACAACTAAAAATATTGCATAATTATCAATATCATTTTTCATAATGAAAGAAAAAACTACTGAATAAATAAATAATTGCAACAAAGGATTGATAAAAGACCAAAGCACTCCAAGAAAAGATTTCTTATATTTTCCACGAAACTCCTTTAAAACTGATGTCTTTAAAAACTCCCTGTAGTTGTATAAATTCTTAATCATTATACTCCACACTCCTTAGAATATTCCTTCAATACTTTAGTAGTTTTATCATCCATTTTTATCTTACCATTAGATAACCAAATAGCCCTATCACATAAAAATTTAACCGCATCCTCAGAATGACTAACAAAAATCATAGTCTTACCTTCAGCCTTAAGCTCTAGCATTTTATTCATACACTTTTCTTGAAATCTTTGATCACCAACAGCTAATATTTCATCAATAAGTAATACATCAGCATCAACATTAATAGCAACAGAAAAGGCAAGTCTCATATACATACCAGATGAATAAGTCCTAATTGGCGTATCAATGGCATCTCCAAGCTCAGAAAACTCTATAATACTATCAATTCTTTTATCAATTTCTTTTCTATTAAGTCCAAATATTGAAGCATTGAAATAAATATTTTCCCTTCCAGAAAAATCAGGATGAAATCCTGCACCAAGCTCAATTAAAGAAGTAACTTTACCATCAACCGAAATACTACCACCATTAGGGTAAATGATTCTACTAATAAGTTTTAAGAGTGTACTTTTTCCACTACCATTAACACCAATTAAAGCCACTGTTTCCCCCTTCTTTATATTAAAAGAAACATCATTAAGAACATGCTTTTTATCAGATCTATTGCGATTAAAAAATAGAATTCTCTCTTTTAATGTATTAGCTTTATCATAATAAACATTAAAATATTTAGTAACACAATCAACCTTTACTGCATATTTCATTTAATCACCAACTTCCATCTTTATACCAAATAACTACTATTTACTTAATCTTTTTACCAAAACATCCACTATTTTTTCACTAGCATGTCCATCACCATATGGATTAGAAGCATGACTCATAGATTGATAAACATCTAAATCAGTAAGTAAGTCCCTTGTCATTCTATATATATTTTCTTCATCTGTTCCAGCTAATTTCAAAGTACCAGCTTCAACACCTTCTGGTCTTTCAGTAGTATCTCTAAGAACCAAAACTGGTTTACCAAGAGAAGGAGCTTCTTCCTGAATACCACCACTATCAGTTAAAATAATGTAAGATTTATTTATAAAATTATGAAAATCAAAAACTTCTAATGGTTCGATTAATTTAACTCTATCACAACCATTTAAAATTTCATTTGCAACTTCTCTAACTTTTGGATTCAAATGAATCGGATAAACAACCTTAACATCATCAAACTCATCAACAATTCGCTTTACAGCCTTAAAAATATTTCTCATTGGTTCACCCAAATTTTCTCTTCTATGAGCTGTCAATAATATCATTCTACTATCAGATACCCAATCCAAAACTTCATTAGTATAATCACTATCAACTGTTGTTTTCATAGCATCTATCGCTGTATTACCAGTAATAAATATTTTACTTTCATCTTTACCTTCTTTAAGTAAATTGTTCTTACTTAAATCAGTCGGAGCAAAATAGAAATCTGTCATATTATCAACCATTTGACGATTCATTTCCTCTGGAAAAGGTGAATACTTGTCCCAAGTTCTAAGCCCAGCTTCCACATGACCTACTTTAATCTGATTATAAAACGCTGCAAGAGCTCCAGCAAAAGTTGTTGTTGTATCGCCATGAACCAAAACAATATCTGGCTTTTCATCTTTCATAATACCTTCTAAACCAAGTAACACATTACTAGTTATTTCACTTAATGTTTGTCCCTGCTTCATAATATTAAGATCATAATTTGGTGTAATAGAAAAAGTAGCTAATACTTGATCTAACATCTGTCTATGTTGAGCAGTAACACAAACAATCGATTCTATCTCATCACGAGACTCTAAAGCTTTAACTAATGGAGCCATTTTTATTGCCTCTGGTCGTGTTCCAAAAATACTCATAACCTTTATTTTTTTCATATTCCTACCTCTTTCTTACCTCTATTTTATTGCATCTAAATATTTTTTTAATCTTTCATCCCAAGTAGATTCAAACATCAACTTCTTATAATTATTATTTTCAGATATTTTTGTTTTAAAAGCTTTATCCATCATTTTAGAAAACTCCTTACTATTTTTGTAAAAAATCGTAAATTCCTTAAACTGATCTAACTCTTTCCAATAAGAAGATACAACAGGTTTCCTTAAATATAAATATTCATATACCTTAACAGGATCAACATCTTCAATCAAATCATTTATAATAAATGGTAAAAGCATAACATCACTTTTTTCGATAGTACCAGGCACATATTTATGCTCAATTGGACCAGTAAATACAATATTATCTACACTAATTTCTTTAACTAAATCTCTGATAGTTGCTCCAACTGGCCCAATAATATAAAACGTTTTATCTTTATTATCTTTGGCATATGACATAATCGAATCAAAGTCAAACCATTCATCAATTGTTCCAATATAAACAGCATTAGGATGCTTTAAATCAAGAGGTGATTCACAATAATTTTCAAACACTTCTTTATCATAACCATTTCTTATCAAAACAAGTTTTGATGAATCACAATTATGTTTTTTCATAAGCATTTTCTTAAGTCCCAAAGAACTAACTATAACCTTAGAAGCCTTTTTACATAACCATTCCTCGCACCAGTTAAAAAGATGTACTGTTGCTTCTGGCTCCCAATAAACATAATTATCCATACACTCATAATAGATTTTAGTGCCCCTAAGTTTTAAAACTGTAATAAACAGATTAGTAATTTGCTTAGGATTTGTAAAAATAACTTTATCATAATTAAAAAATAATGTCCTAGTAGCAAAAATAAAACGATTAAACTTAGATTTTAAAACATAATATGGATAAGATCTAAAACATTTAATTTTCAAGTTACTATGATTAGTATCATTATTAACAAAAACATTACCTTGATTATGAATATATTTATCATAAAAATCATCATACATATAATCAACTTTATATCCATTATCACAAAGATAAAGTGGTACAAAATGAGGTCTTTGTTTTATCCATTTCCAATTTACTAAAGAATAATACAATATTTTCTTTTTAGGACGCACTATTCTCCATAAAAAGGTAAATGGTAAACTAAGTACAACCAACATTAAAATTATAAATTTATAAATATACAAAGCAGATTTACCAAAGAATCTTATAACCTTTGACATTCCTTCACTATACAGAAAAATTTCAATATATCTAAAATAAGTAAAAAAATACAACAAAAATATCTTAAAAAAATTGCTATTCTCATTATAAATTTTATGATAATAAATTTTACTTCTTTGCAGATTTTTAAACTTTTTCATAAATTTCATTGAACGATCAACACTGACACTTTCTAAATGAGTAAATGTATATTTATTTAAAATAACATTACGATAACCTAATTTTTTAATCTTATTTCCTAAAATATCTTCCTCATAATATAAAAATGTTTTCTCGTCAAAATAGCCAATTTTCTTAAAAATTTCATTTCTAATAATAAAGAAAGAACCAGCAATACAATCAACATTTATCTCATCTTGTTCCATATAATCTTTATCATACATTTCAATATGAGGTTTTCCAAAAAATCTTGTAAGAATAAGAGAAGAATCATGAATATCCCCATCAACTGTTCTAAGTTGCCATCCAGAAAGTGGGTGAGCAACATTGTCTCTATTTAACATTCTTGGAGCACATATTGCTACATCATCATTTTTATCTAAATAATTAACACAAGCATCTATAGAACTCGATTCAATATAAATATCTGGATTAGATATGGCAATATATTCAAAAGAACCATAGTTTTCTTCTAAATAATTAATACCAAAATTATTACCAGCGGCATACCCCCTATTGCTTTCTGTTTGAATAACATCTACTTTCTTACTCTTTAATTTTACTAAATCTTTAAAAGTCTTATCATCATTATTAGACGATTTATTATCAACAACTATAATCTTATCAACAATATTAACTTTTTCATACTCACGACAAAGTCTAATTGTATTTTGTTCATCATTATAATTTAATATAATTATTCCAAGTTTTTTCATAAACCCTCCATCTTGTCTAAATCTACTGTCAAAACAAATAATAATTAAAAGCACACAAAACTATAATTAGCATTATTTTTCATATACTTTATAAACAAATTATAACACATAATATCAATAAAGATAAACAATTATATAATAAATATAAACAAAAAGTACCCTAATTACATAGAGTACTAATCTAATCAACATCACTTAAATCCCAAACATCCTTTAAATACTTTAATCTATTATCTATATAATACTTTGAATTATCACGAGTCTTAAACTCAGCAGAAATTATATTTTGAACACGAATAACTTCCTGATAATGAATTTTCTTTTTCAAATTTGTCGTTGAATTAGAACCATGTAAACGACAAATATTATAAGCATTAGAAATATAAGAAACCTTTCCTCTCTTCATAACAGAAAAATAAAAATACCAATCACCACATTGCTTAAAACTACCTGCTTCCTTCAATTCCTTACTATAATCTATTTTTTTAAAAACAACACTAGAAACATTAGCGATTGTACAATTTAAAAAAACATAATTTTTTATTTCATCAACTCCATCATTTACATAATCCTTATTCCAATGACCAGTTTTCATAATATCAATTAATTTTTTTACAGATTTATTTAACATTACTCCATTTACATCAACATAAGAAGTATCACAATACCCAAGTACCACATCAGTTGATGAGATCATCTTATTAAGAACTTTATTTAAAAATTTTGACGAGGAATAATCATCTGCTTCTGCTATCCAGACATAATCAGACTTAGCCAATGAAAAACCTTTCTCCCATTGCTTAAACACCGAACCACTATTAGTATCATTATATACTTTTTCAATAGAAATAATATCCTTTAAAGATTCATAAGCCTCATCAATTACTGTTCTACTGTTATCACTAGAACAATCATCTAAAATAATTAATTCATTTATTTTTACCTTCTGTAGCAAAATAGAATAAATTCTTTGATATAGAAAATTAGCATAATTATAATTAGGAACCACAACAGAAACTTTGCCGATTTCTTCACTAGTTTGATTTTTTTTAGCCATAATAATTAAATCATTTAAAGATATATTTTCTTTTATTACTGAACGCTTAAATTTCTTTCTCATCTTAGGATATAATTTACAACAATTTATAAAAACATTAGCTAAACCAAATAAACGCCACTCCATCAGTTTTATTACAAAAATATAGTAATACTTTATCTTCCCTGTTTGTTTTTTCATAAAAT
>CATKEA010000186.1 GCA_949746915.1 uncultured Bacilli bacterium | reverse complement strand
TTTTATTATGATTTAATTAAAAAAATATTTTATTTTGAGTATAACAATGATATTATTCAAATTTCTTTATATATAAGGATAAACTCCTTAAAAAAGATTGACTTTGCTTTGATATTATGGTAAAGTTATAAGCGCAAGTTAATTTATGTATTAAAAAGGAGGAGATACCATGGCAGTTAAAGTTACAAGTAAAAAACCGCTATTTGGAAATAAACGTTCTCATGCATTAAATGCTACTCGTAAGAAACAAGGAGTTAATCTTCAAGTTGTTACTCTTGAAGATGGTACTAAAGTTAGACTTAGTGCTCGTGAACTTAGAACTCTTAGAAAAGACGAAAAAGTTAATAGTGAAGAAGAACAAATTGCAGCATAATTTTTAGTAATTAGTAACTGATTGATTTAATTTTCAATCAGTTACTTTTTTTGTAAGAACTTTCTTAATTCAACATATTAAGGTAACTCTTAATATGAAACTTATTATATTTATAAAATTCAAAAAAATGAATTTGTATTAATTGCAAATTCATTTTGTTATATTTTTAATTGATTGGATATTCTGTTCATATTCTTTACTTTTAGTGACATATGATCCTGCTACTATCATATCTACATCCTTTACTAGATTCATCGTTTTATCATTTATTCCTCCATCGACACTAATTAATGGGCTGACATTATGCTCTTGACATAGTGTTTTAAGTTCTTGTAAGCGTTTAGGAGTTTCTTCTAAAAACTCCTGTCCTCCTGCTCCTGGATGAACAGACATTAAAAGGATGATATCAACATCTTCTATATATTCTTCTAAAATATCAATGCTTGTATTTGGGCTTATAGCAAGTCCTGCTTTAATCTCATAACTTTTGATTAAGTTTAGATAATCTTTAGTTTTCTTTCCTCCTGCTTCAATATGGAAAGTCATATAACTAGCATTCACTTCAGCTAGTTTTTTTATATATTTTTTTGGCTTAGTTACCATTAAGTGGACATCTAATTTTTTGACTGAATATTTACTTATTTCTCTTATTTCTTTAATTTTAAGACTTTTTTTCTTTGTAAATTTACCATCCATAAAATCAATATGTAGATAATCAGCACTTGAAAAATTTAGATTCCTAACTGCTGCTTCTTTATTATTACAAGATAAAATTGATACAGATACTAGCATTCTATCACCACTTTTCTTTGATAAATTTTAAATAATTATTATATCTTGATTCTAAAATATTTCCATTTAAAACTTCTT
>CATKEA010000185.1 GCA_949746915.1 uncultured Bacilli bacterium | reverse complement strand
TCAAGGTTAAATTTCATATGGTGGAGCATAGCGGGATCGAACCGCTGACCTCCACGGTGCAAACGTGGCGCTCTCCCAGCTGAGCTAATGCCCCATATAGTTACATCAACAAAAATATCAATAAGGCACATATGACATTTCTGCATCAGCAAATTGATTATATCAAAGAATAAATTTAAAAGTCAACACTTTTTATTAATTTTTTATAACAATTATTCATTTTCAACAATAATAATCATTATACAATAAAAAAACTTACTATACTGTAGACAAAAATGTTATTTTTTGCTAAAATATTCACTCGAAAGGAAGAAGTATATGGACTATTTCACAATAAAAGAACGAGAATATTTATATGAACACATACCTGAAACACTAGATAAAGAAGGTGCATTCAATACTCTTTTTACCTACCTTAATAACCCAAGCAAACCTACTTTTAAATATAAAAATACTGGTGATTTTTTTAATGATTTAATAATGAACTATATACAACTTAAAAATACAGAAAATGGAAAAATTCTTGAACAAAGTATGATTGACTGTGGCTTTAACTACACAAAGTCTATTCATAATGCCATTTATTACATGTTAGCACAAACACAAGAAATAGAAAAATCTAAATTTAAACAGATAAAACCAACTGACTGGCCAGGAGTAAAAAACTACCATAATAATAAATCTACCTATGTAATTAACACAGTTTATGGAGATATAACCGTAAATAAAGCCAGTGAAATATTTAAAAATACCAAGTCTGACTACATTTTTAAAAGAAATTTACTACAAAGATGCTGGTACAGAAGCTATGATTTTGCAAAAGAAAATCCAGACTATACTATCGTTCTATCTTACTTACCAAATTTCTTTTCTAACGGTCATTACCATGCCTACCTAGAAAAAGATAACATCACCTTAGATATTGCCAGTAATGGATTTTATGAATCAAAAACTGATAGTCAAAAAGTTTTAAACGGAGAAATAGTTAAAAAACTATCTTTTGAAGAAGCAGAAGAAACTTATCAAACAGTAATTAAAGAACTAAACAATGACAAAGCAACCAAAGAATACTCAAAATTACATTTATTAGCCCTATACTATAAAAACAAATAAAAAGAGAAAAAAATTCTCTTTTTATTTTAAAACATTTTTAAGTACAATCGTCTTCACCCTAGACATTTCTTGCAAAGTAGTCATAACACCTTCATTACCAATTCCTGAATACTTCCATCCTCCAAAAGGCATTTCAAATGATCTAAAGAAACTAGCACCATTAATAACTACTCCACCACATTCTAATCTTTCAGCCACTTTAAAAGCAAGATTCATATCACGAGTAATAATATTACCACAAAGTCCAAAAGATGATTGATTAGCAATTTCTATTGCTTCTTCTATATCACTAAAACCAATAATTGGTACTACTGGTCCAAAGATTTCCATATCTTTACTAACTTCCATATTTTTAGTTACATTAGTTAAAATAGTTGGTGTATAAAAAGCCCCATCTCTTTCACCACCATAAACAAGTTTAGCTCCAGCAGCAATCGTTTCATTTACCTGTTGTTCAACCTTTTTAGCAGCCTTCTCATTAATTAAACAACCCATCTCAGTATCTAAACTAGCAGGATCTCCAATCTTAATCTTTTTAAGCCTTGCTGTCAATTTTTTAACAAACTCACTCTTTAAAGAATTATGAATCAAGAAACGTTTTGATGCACAACAAACTTGACCAGTATTATACATTCTTCCCCAAACAACCTCTTCAACAGCAAGATCAACATCACCATCTTCAGCTAAAATGAAAGCATCATTTCCACCAAGTTCAAGCATCACATGAGTCAGATTCTTACTACAAGTTGTCATTGTTTCAATACCAGCAGCCGTTGAACCAGTTAAACTTACAAGACCAACATCCTTATGTCTAGCAAGTGCTTGTCCAACAACTTTACCTTCTCCATGAATTACTCCAACAGCCCCCTCAGGAACTCCAGCCTTTCTAAGTAAATAAACCAACTTTGTTATCGTAAGTGGATTATAAGTAGACGGTTTAACAATAATCGCATTTCCCATTAAAAGTGCAGGTGGCACTTTTTGACCAAACAAATCGATTGGAAAATTAAACGGAATAATAGCTGCAATAATTCCAATAGGACTACGTGTAGTCATTTGTATAGTAGCCTCTTGTCCTGGTTCACTTCCAGCTGGAATAACACTACCATATATATGCTTTGCTGCTTCACAAAAAGCTGGTATAGAAATATTTATATTTTCAATTTCTGCAACTGCCTCTTTTATTGGTTTACCAGTTTCTTGTGAAAGTAAACTAGATAACTTCTCTCTATCATCATGAACCAAATCCTTAAACTTCATTAAAATTCTAACACGTTCATGAAGTGGATAACTAGCCCAAACTTTTTGACCAGCCTTAGCCTTAGAAACTGCAAGTTCCACATCATCAACAGTTGAATTTGGAATCGAATCAATAAATTTTTTATTTGCTGGATTAATTATTTCAATTACTTCTTCATTAGAAGAATCTGTCCATTTATTACCAATTAAATTACGCATACATAACTCCCCTTTCTTTTATTTAGAAAATCCTGTATAAGATAAAGATAATCCTCCACAAGTGTTAGCACTATGATTTCTATAACCATATTCCCCAAAAGTAAAGACAACTAAGAATGGCTTATTACCTGCTGCTCTTTTAATAGAATCATAAATCTCTTCCTCACGATTAGCAAGTGCTATTCCTAAACGACGTCCACCACAATGTACTAGAAAATATCCAGCTATCTCCTTCTTCATTGATTGATTTAACTCAACAATTGTATCAGTATTAGCTTTTAAAAGACCATCAACACTACCGCTAAGTTGCATAACTGCAGTACCCTCACACATATTGTTCCCAACATTCATTGATAAATCATCATTAGCAAACATTGGATGTCGAACTGCAACTACATCACCAAGTGTATCCTTAACTCCAAGTGGAGCACAAATTGTTTCAGTTAAAAGATTTGCTCCCATTAATTGTTCTACTGACTTTCCAGTCCATTCTGCATATTTTTTAACAGCAGGAACACCGTCAATTTCAACTAATTTTCTCTTACCCTCAACCTTAGTAATAATACCAATATTCTCAGTTTCTTGATAAGCACCAGTATAAGCTGTCTTACATTCATTATTCGAAAAAAAGAAACAAACAGCACAACCATCAGAAAAAACTTTATCATCAACAAAAATTGACCATTTACCTTCAACAGTATTATCAGCAGCTGAACCACCAAACATCGGTACACGACCAATAACATCTTGAATACCTTTTAAATACTCTTCTTCCTCCTTTGGACTAGCAACCATATAAAAATAAGAAGGAACTTTTTTAACACCCGCTTTTTTGATTGCTTCACGTGCCAATCTTTTTCCAATTTCTCTTGGTTCCCCATCTCTTTCACTACCAGCAACTCCAATAAGTAAATCATTTCCACCAAAAGTCATCATTCCACTATAACCAGTCTCATTTGCTAAATATCCCTTATCTGGTACTACTATCGCAGCTGATGAAGTACAACCAATTATAGGTATATCAGCATTAATACTTTTAACACCCTTAATAATCTCCTTTTGATTTTGCACAACTGATGTAAATAAAAATCCAACCTTACTACTAGCATCAATTGCCATACTAGCTGTTTCACTTCCTGATTTAAAGCTATCAGCATTTACACTATATCCTACCTTTGTCTTAAACATTTTTTACCTCTTTTCTTCTTTTAAAACGCTTTTTTATAAATTTCTAATATATCATCAACCGTCACTTCTCTTGGATTACCACCTGTACAAGGATCAACCAAAGCCTTCTTACTAAGTGCCTTTAAATCCTCTTTTTGAACACCCAAATCACGTAAAGTTTCTGGAATACCAAGTGATTTAGACAAATCTTTAACAGCTTGAACTACTACCTCAACAATTTCTTCTTTTGTTAAAGCATCCATATCAAGACCAATTACATTTCCAATTTCTTCAAACTTCTTATAACATACATCCCCATTAAATTCCATAACATATGGAAGAAGTACTGCATTAGCAACACCATGTGGTGTATCATAAAAAGCCCCAAGCTGATGTGCCATTGAATGAACTATTCCAAGACCAACATTAGAAAATCCCATTCCAGCAATATATTGAGCTATACCCATATTATTAATAGCTTCCATATCCTTAGTAAGAACAGCCTTAGGTAAATTTTCAAAAATCATCTCAATTGCCTTCAAATGCATCATATCTGTCATAACCCAACTTGCTTTAGTAATATACCCCTCAATAGCATGAGTTAAAGCATCCATTCCAGTTGCTGCTGCCAAACTAGCAGGCATTCCTGCCATTAATTCTGTATCTATAATAGCAATAATCGGAATATCATGTGGATCAACACACACCATCTTAGTAGTTGTTGCCTCATTAGTTATAACATAATTTATAGTAACCTCTGCTGCTGTTCCTGCTGTTGTTGGTAAAGCAATTATAGGGACAGATTTATTCTTGGTATTCACAACACCAGCTAAAGAAACTACATCAGAAAATTTTGGATTATTTATAATAATACCGATTGCCTTTGCAACATCAATAACACTTCCACCACCAACAGCTATCAAACAATCAGCATTAATTTTCTTAAATTTAGTAACACCAGCCTTGACACTATCAACAGTAGGATTTGGTTTTAAATCAGAGAACACTTCATAAGAAATAAACTCACTATCTAAAACTTCTAAAACTTTATCTGTTATTCCAGCTTTAATTAAAGTATTATCAGTAACAACTAGTGCCTTAGAAAAACCTCTAGCTTCAAACTCAGAAGAAATAACTTCTCTAGCATTAGGTCCAAAGTAAGAAGTTTCATTCAAAATCATTCTGTTTATAGACATTATTTTTACCTCCTTATTATCCTATATTAGATTATAACAC
>CATKEA010000184.1 GCA_949746915.1 uncultured Bacilli bacterium | reverse complement strand
GTAGAATTTGATAGTAGTAAGGAAAAACAAGTTGTGTCTTTTATAGATGGTGATATTTTGGCAAGTGCAGATGTTGTTCCTGGATGGAAAGGTACAAAGAATTTTACTGTTAAAAATAATAGTAATAAGACTATAACTTATGATATTGTTTGGAAAGATATTGTTAATGGATTTTCATATGATAATAGATTATATTTTGGGGTTTCAAAAGATGGAATAACTTTAATTGATATAAATAAAGGTAGAATTCCTTATGCTGTAGATAATGGTAAAGCTATTATTATGAATATGACTTTAAAAGCCGGAGAAACTCATAAATATCAATTTAATTATGAATTTAAAAATACAGAGAACGCTAATTCTGATAAAGGTAAGGTCTTCTTTAGTAGATTAGAGGTTATAGCTAAGTAGAAACCACAAGTGTGGTTTTTTCTATTTATAAAGTGTTAATATTTTTTAATATTATATGTAATATTTTGTTGTAAATTGTCTTATAAAAGTTAAATTTATTCTTGCTTTTAATTAAAAAGGTTGATATGATTGTATATAGTAAAGGAGGTAAAGGACTATGAGCGATAATAAAGGGCAAACTGTTTTCTTATCAGTAATCGGTATAGCTACATTGTTAGTTGCAATTATAGGTGCTACATTCGCGTATTTCACAACTACTATGAGTGGAAATTCAGCAGATGTTGTAGCTAAGACTGGTACAGTTGGTAAAGTTAATTTTACTGCTCAAGCATTAAACCTTGAAAAAATGTTACCTGGAAAAACTTCAGAAGAAAAAGAAGTTACTGTAACTTTAGGAACATCTGATTTTGATGTTGATTATATTTGTAATTTAGAAGTAACTGGTAATGAAGTTGTTGATATGTTTTTAAATGTAACAGGTGAAAATGCAGTAGCTGATTCTAATGATAAAAGATTACCTATAGTTAAATATGCAACATTTGATGAAGATGGTACTACTGAATTAACTCCAGCTGGTACAGCTCAAAAAATTAAGATTGCTGAGGGTACATTAAGATCTGGTGAAACTAAGACTATGAAATATTCAATTACTTTCAAAGAAACTGGTACAGATCAAAATGCACAACAAGGTATGAGATTTAATGCTACAGTTAGTTGTGGTTTAGAGAGTGCTGATGGTGTATATTATAACGATGCTAATCCATCAGGAACAACTACTCCGCCAACTGCGCAATAATTTACATAGTAATTTACTATATAAAAGAACATTAGACTAGCGATTTAAAGGCTAGTTTTTTGTTTTCTATTTAAATTTTATATTGTATTTTATTTGAGAAAATGATATCATGTTAATAGTAGATAATAGGTGAAAATATGGAAAATAAGAAGAAAAGTAAATTTAAGTTTTATATTTATGCAATTATTCCTTTATTCTCTTTTGTTTCAGTTACTTTTATGGCTACTTATGCTTTTTATTTAGCTACAGTAGTTGGTAATGAAGATAATGGACAAGTAATTACTAAAAGTGCTCAAGTGTATGCTGCTTTTAACGCTACAGATACTTTGAATGTTGAAAAGATTTTGCCAGGTTATAGTGGGACTTTAGAGTTTTCTATAGTTAATACTACTAAGGAAGAAAATGTTTATGGAAATTATACTTTGGCTTGGGAAATTGTGAAAAATGAGATTGATAATGATAGTTTTACTTATACTTTAACTGGAACAAGTTATAAAGGAACAGAGGTTTTAGCTGATTCAGATAGTAATAAAGTAGTAAATATAGTCACACCTAGAAGAATACCAACAATGAGTGCAAATATTGGAGAAGGTATTATAAATACTGGTGTTGCTCATAAATATGTTTTAACTGTTAATTTTGCAGAAAGTGGGACTAATCAAGATCAATTACAAGGTAAGAATTTTGAAGGAAAGATAATTGCAAAAGGGGATCCAAATATTTAATAGAAGGGAAGCATTATTATGTATAATAAGAAGTATGAGGTAATGTTAAGTGTTTTAACTATTTTAACCGTAATTATGACTGCAACTGGTGTGTCTTTTTCGTACTTTACTAATGGTATGATTGGAGAAAAGGCATCAGTTACAGCTCAAACAGAAAAAATTGGTAATGTTACTTTTGATGGTGGAGCTGATTTTACAACTGCTACTGATATTGAGCCAGATTGGAGTGAAAGTAAGACTTTTACTATTACAGCTGCTCCAAGTGATAGAGAACAAACTGTTTATGTTAAAATGGATTATGTTAATGGTATGCCTGATTTAACATGTAGTGTAGGTGAAGTATCTGAAGGCGCTAAGGGAGCTATAACACTTAATGCTGATTCTACTTCCACTACAGTAATTCTTGTTGAGAAGACTTTTCCGCCAAGTAATGAAACAAGAAGTATTACTTATACTTTAACAATGGCTTTGCCTGAGACTGGTGAAAACCAAAATGAAAGTCAAGGAAAAACTTTTGAAGGGGAGTTATATGCAGAGTTTGCAAATGATTATTATTATAATAGTGATAATCCAAATGGTACTCCTATTAAACCTAATGGTAATGTTTAAGCTCTTTTTTAGAGTTTTTTTATTTATCTGTTTACATGTGTTTCTGTTATTACTTTAAAAAACATATAATTCGTGATATAATGTTCTCATTGAGGGATAAGAAAATGTCAAAAAAAAATAAGAATATTAAGGTAAAAGAATTTTTTACTATTGAGAATTTTAAAATGCTT
>CATKEA010000183.1 GCA_949746915.1 uncultured Bacilli bacterium | reverse complement strand
CATTAGTCATATTATCACTCTTTCATACCTTTATTCTTATATTTAGTATTATAACACATGTTTACTTCTATTTAACATTATTTTCATTTTGCTAACAAAGTTTATCTATTTTGAAGTAATCTAGGTAATAACTTTATTTAGCATGTTTTTTTCTTATATTTTGTATAGGTAAATCTTATTAGCTAATTTTTTATTATACTTTCATCAAAAAAAGAATGTAAAATTTCTTCATACATTCTTCAATATACTTAAATAATTTCTAATTGTTGTTGTGGTGCAATAGTAAGAGATGGTTCTCTATTAAAACTATACTCTTCTTCTTTAGTTGGCATCTTATACTCAGTCTGATATTCATTAACAATTTGTTTTTCTGGCTGTTTTCTTGGAATTTGTGGATAAAATCTTAATATAATTTTTTTATTTCTAATACAAAAATCTATAAAATCTTTTAGATTTACTTTTTTTAATTCTTTTTCATATGTATATTTATCCATTTCAAAGACTATATTGTCTCGCATCATATAACTCATAAAATCTTCTGGTTTTACTCCTAAATACATTAGCCAGTATGGATAAATCTGTTTTTTTAGTAAACTTATTGTTTTGTTTCCTTCATCATAAGCACTTTTACCGCTAAGCCTTGTATAAAATTCATTATCAATAGCTAACTCTAATATTGCTTCTCTTATTACTCTATATTCTTTATCCACTGGTCCGATTATTTCAGAAGTTATCTCTCTAATTATTTTGGAAATTGTTTTACTAGAATCAATTTGATCTTCTCTTTTTCCCCAACCTAAATTTAATGATTCATCTACTTTTAATACAACATCCATATTTGGATCTAACACTAGAATATTATAAGTATCTTCTGTTTCTATTTTCAATATTTCTTTTAGATATTTGTCAATTCTTTTTTTATTGCGATCATATACTTGCATGATGTTAATTTTATTTTTTTTAGCATTCTTTTTGACATCTTCAAAAATCTTAGTTTCAAATAATAAATTATAAATAGTATCATCATCAGGAATAAAATTTTTATAATCTTTTAGTAATTCATCGCCATCATTTTCGATAGCATGATACTGACTCTTATATGCTGTCCATAATTTTTGTTTAAACTGATGACTCTCTAAAGAAATAGAAGATCCAAAAAGCATATTCCATGTAAGTAGATAATCATTTGTAGTGAAGTTTATTTTCATACTTCCACATCCTTATCCTTTATATCTTAATTACATAATAGCATAACTTGTGGAATTTTTGAACGAAATTTGTTATATTTTTTTAATTTTTTGATTTTTTTCTAAAAAAGTTATCATTGAGCAAACATTTTCATTGGTTTTTTCATGATACCAGTCGGCTAATCTAATATTATTTTTAATATTTTTACCATGAAAATCGCTTCCGCCTGTTTCTAATAAATGATACTCTGATGCTATTTGTTTTGCTATTTTATATTTTTCTTGATCAAAACAACTGTGCTCAGTTTCTATTCCCATTAATCCTAGTGATATTAATTCTTCAATAAACAACTTTAGATCATCACCATTTAAATTTAAAGTTTTGTAATGAGCAAGAACTGGAATACCTCCAGCTTCTTTGATTACTTCTATAATATTTTCTTTAGATAGCGTATAGTTTTTTTCTGGTAACTTTATATGGTCATCGTTTAAAATATAATCAAAAGCATCTTTAACATTTTCAGCATATTCATATTTAACTAAAAGTTTAGCAATCTGAAGTTTTCCAATATCTCCTATTTTATAAAGAATATTATTTATCTCATATTCTGGAAATACAAAATTGTTTTGTGCCAATTCTTGTATAATTGCAATTATTCTGTTTTTTCTTTGTTTTCTCATTAAATTGAATGTATAGTTTATATTTTCATTATTGAGATCTATATTATATCCTAAAATATGGAGTTTTCCATTATCATATTCTCCTTCCATTTCAACGGCTGGAATTATAGTAATATCATCATCATTTAAAGAACAAGCTATTTTACTTCCTTCAATATTATTGTGATCTGTTATTGCTAAATATTTTAAATTCATTTTTTTAGCTTTCTCTACTAATTGTTTTGGCGTAAGTTCTCCATCAGAATAAATTGTATGTGTATGTAAATCATAATTCTTCATTAATACTACCTCTTATATAATATTTCTATTTTATTTACTATAATTTGATATTTATCATATCTTTTTTCAACATTTCCATTTATCAAAATAATATCGCCTTGAGAAATATTAGATGCTGTTTGATATATTTTAGGAAAAATAGTTAAATCAATATTTCCATATTCATCAGCAGCATTTATAAACATCATTTTATCGCCTTTTTTTGTATCTATTACTCTAAGTTTATCTACTAGTGCAACTACTAAAACATTTCTATTAAAATATTTTTCTATTTCTTGTAAGTTAATACTATTAACATATTTTGTTTTATATGAACTAACTGGATGATTACTTATATATACTCCAAATAATTCTTTTTCTTTAGCAATAAGTTCTTCTTTTGAGAATTCTTCCATAATTTCTATTTCTGGCTTTAATACAAATGATGGATCTAAATCTTGAATTAATTCAACATAATTTAAAATATTGTCTAGATTATGATATAGTGTTTTCTGATTATATCCAAAACTTTTAAAACATGAAGCATCAATAAGTGATTCTAAGACTTTTTTTGTAACTGTTTTGTGATTTTTTATTAAAAAGTCAAATATATCAGTATAACCTGTACCACGATTTTTAATAATTTCATTACTTGCTATAGTACCTATATTACGAATATTTATAAGTGGAAATCTTACTCCAGAATCTTCTACAGTATAGGTATTCATACTTTTATTTATATCTGGCTTTAAAACTTCCAGATTTCTTTGTTTCAATTCAAATATATATTCTCTAGTTTTTGAATCACTGCCAATAACTGATGTTAAAAGATTACTATAAAAGTATTTAGGATATCTTTTCTTTAAATAAGCCATTTTAAAAGCAATAACAGAATATGCAACAGAGTGTGATTTGTTAAAACCAAAGTTAGCAAAGTTAAGTATTAAGTCATAAATGGCTTTACTAGTTTCTTTTGAATAACCTCTCTCAATACTTTTACTAATAAATTTTTCTTCTTCGTTTTTTAAAACATCATACTTTTTCTTACTCATTGCACGTCTTAAAATATCGGCTTCTCCATAAGTATAACCAGCTAAAGTAGATGCTATTTGCATTATTTGTTCTTGATAAATAATAATTCCATAAGTATTCTCTAATATTGGTTTTAATGATGGATCTAAATAATTTACTTTTTCTTCATTGTGTTTTCTTTTTATGTAAGTATCAATATTTATCGCTGGTCCTGGTCTAAATAAGGCTATTGCTGCAACTATATCTTCAAAAGAGGTTGGCTTTAATTTTCTTAAAAAGTTTCTCATACCATCACTTTCAAATTGAAATATACCACTAGTATCTGCCTCATAAAAAATAGTCATTGCTTCTTTGTCATCTAAAGGAATATTTTTAAACTCAATATCAATATGTTCATTAACTGAAATATCTTTTATAATATTCATAATTGTTGTTAAATTTCTGAGCCCAAGAAAGTCCATTTTTAGAAGTCCTAATTCTTCTATATACTCTTGTTGATACGCTGTCAAATAGATATCATCACTTATTGTTAAAGGGACAACTTCATCTAAGGGTTTTCTGCACATAACAATTCCTGCCGCATGCTGTGATATATGTCTTGGAAAACCTTCTATAAATGATGCAATTTTATACATTAATATCAGTTTATCTTCACTATCAATTAATAATTTAAAATCTGGATTATTCTGATAAAAATCAGCTAGTTTTAATTTTGTAAAACTTGGTATTAATTTAGTAATTTTATCTACTTGATAACTAGGAATATTTAAAATTCTAGATACATCTCTGATTGCTTGTTTAGCTGCTAAAGTTCCAAAAGTTACTAATCCTGAAACATGTTTATTACCATATTTTTCTTTGACATAATCGATTACTTGATCACGATAAATATCTGGAAAATCAATATCTATATCAGGCATTGTTATTCTTTCTGGATTTAAAAATCTTTCAAAAAGAAGATCGTACTTTAGTGGATCAATATCTATTATACCCAAACAATATGAAACTAATGATCCTGCAGCACTTCCTCTTCCTGGACCTACTAATATCTTATTGTTTTTAGCATATTTTATATAATCATAAACAACTAAAAAGTAATTAGAAAATCCCATTTTATTAATAACATCTAATTCATATAGTAATCTTTTTTTATAAACATCACTTACATTGTTATTTAATCTTTTATTTAGTCCTTTTATGCTTAGTGATGTTAGATAGTCATGTGATGCCATATTATTTTCTGTTTTATAAATTGGTATAAGTAATCCTTCAGATTTTATTTCCAAATTACATTTGTCAGCAATTATACTAGTTGTTTCAATATATTTATCTGAAACTATATTTTTTGGTTCTATAATGAAATGATTATTATTAATTTGATAAGTATTATCATCAATATCAGCTATAGTTTTTCCGTCTCTTATCATATATATATATCTTAAATACTCTTTATTAGCTGCTGTTAAATAAAGCGTTTTATTAATATAGACTAAATCTTCTGTTATTTTTAAGGCTTCTTTTTCTTCTTCCATTTTACTTATACCTAAATATATCTCATCTAAGTCTTTTAGATGTTTATAAAGTTCGATAGACTCAAATGGTACAACATGAATAAGATTATTTTTATATGTTATAATTTCTTCTATAGTTGGATTATTTGAAGCATTAATAGTTGTTAATTTTAAAAGATTCTTATATCCCTCGTAGTTCTTAGCATATAATAATAAAGTATCATTTTCTACACATAGTTCTAATCCAATTATTGGTTTTATATTAGCTTTTAGACACTTTTTGTAAAATTCCATAGTTCCATACATATTGTTATCACATATAGTTAAACACTTAAAGTTATGTTCCTTAGCAAAATCAATGAGATCGTCTATTTTAATTAAACTAGAAAGTAAGGAATAATTTGTTTTAGTATATAATGGTTGATACAT
Source organism: uncultured Bacilli bacterium (assembly GCA_949746915.1). Classification (GTDB taxonomy): domain Bacteria; phylum Bacillota_I; class Bacilli_A; order RF39; family UBA660; genus CATKEA01. The sequence continues at coordinate 154 of CATKEA010000183.1, read as the reverse complement.
ATTTTCCTCTCCTTTCATAGATGAAATTTTCTATATTTATTATAGTCATAAAACATGTGTTCGTCAATCATTTAGACATTTTTTATACATTAATTTTTGATGTTTAGTTTTTGACACCTTATTTATTCTACTACTTATATATTATAATTTTTAT
>CATKEA010000182.1 GCA_949746915.1 uncultured Bacilli bacterium | reverse complement strand
AAGGAATATTAATCTCTCCACCTAAAGAATTACCTGCCAAAATCAAATTAGGCTTATTTTCTAAAGACAAAATCTTTTTTGCAATATCACCTTCATGAGTAAAAACCAAAGTATAACATGACGAGTTAGAAGAATAAAAACTAAAACTACTATTTAAGTCGTAATTACCGACATTATAACTACCTACTCCAACCAAACAAATAGGAGTATTTTCTTTATTATAGACTAACTCAAAATTATTATCTAAAACTAAAAAACCACTAGAAGACATAATTTCATCATACCCTGACGAATCCGTACCAGCTGTAACTGCATATTTTCCTAAACTAGCATCAATCTTAGAAAAACTAGAAATTAATTTCTCTTTAACCTTATTAGCTAACTTATAATCTTCACTTACAAGTCCACCACCAAAAAGAACAATATCGACATTTCTTCTATTAATCTCATACACAATATTATCTATATCTTCTAAATTAACAGTACTTCCAAGTAAAACATCACTAAAAAAAACTACTTTAACTCCACTAAAATTAGATGGAATAAGCGCATCTTTTACCTTATACTCTTTTACCACTAAACCACTAGTACCAACATACTTAGCATACATAATTATACTTACAACAAAAATTCCAAAAAGAATTAGAATATTAACATAAATACTATTCTTTTTCTTTTCTTCTACTAAAACATTTTCCTCTATATTCTCTTGTTCCATATCTCACCTAAGCTAGAAAAAATATAACCATAAAACACATCAAATTATGAAGAAAATGCATACTCATACTACAAAAAATATTATCTGTCTCATTATAAATATAACCAAAAGCATAGCCTAAAGCACCATAAGGAATAACATACAAAAGTTGCAAAATATTATTTAACGTAAAAGAAGTATCCATTCCAGTCAAAACATGAGGTAGCCCAAAACAAAGTGCGCTTATAATAGGAAAATATTTCTTCTTACCCACAACCTCTCTTAAACCAAATCTAAAAATCATCTCTTCAACAAAAGGTGCTAAAATAGCTACCGAAAAAAGACCTAAAAGAGGATTTCCTACTATAAATTGACGATTTAACTCTTCATTGGTTGCAATTTCCCCAGGAAAAATCACATAAGCCATAATTGCATTACTTACAAACATAACCGCTAGTCCTATACCCCAGTACTTAAGAGAATCCCCAAAGTATTTTGAAAAATTTGAACAAAAATCCTTAATCTTAGATTTAAACATCTTAAAATAAAATGCCAGTAACAAAAGCATATATGAAATATTTCCAATAAACTCACAAATAGTTTTATCTAAATTAAAAACATCATAAAAAACAACTGCAATTAAATATGGCAAAAAAATATAACTAAGTAATAATGCCAAAAAAATAACTACATTTTTAGTAATACCTTTTAACTTCAAAATTAAATTATTATCTATATTCATTATTCATCACATAAATATTATACAATAAAAACAAAATAAAATAAAACCCCTTAAAAGGAGTTTTACATATAATTAACCAACTAATCTCTTAACAGGTGTTTCTTCGTCATGAATAGTATTTGCTCTGTATGCTTTCCATCCCATATTTAATTGATTTTCATACATTGTTTCTATATCAATAAGACCATTTATTAAACCTAACCTAATATCTCTATACTTTTCTTCTAAACTAATAATACTATCAAGAGTACTCTCTTCCTTTACTTCTAAAACTTTAATACTATCAGGCAATAATGTTCCATCCAATTTTCTATATAACAAATCAAAATTAATAGTTTCTTCTACTAAAACTGTATTCATAACTTTCCCCTTTCATCTTTAATTTTTAAACAAGCTTACTCATTATAATACAGTTCTATAATAAAAGTCAAACTAATCTTTAACAACTTTTACAAAAACTTTTTTACCCTTTTGAACAATAGTATCATCTATCTCTACAACAAAATTTGCGTCATCCTGTCTCTCTCCATTAATCTTAATTCCACCTTGTAAAACTACACGTCTAGCCTCACTCTTACTAGGCACCATTTCTAAAAGAATTAACAAATCTAAAATATTATATTCACTTTCTGATACACTGACAGTTGGCATATTATCACTAGACTTTCCACTAAAAACTTCTTCACTTGTCTCTTTAGCTATTCTAGCTTCTTCCTCTCCGTGAATAAACTTTACCACTTCATAAGCTAAAGTCTTACCAGCTTCACGTTTTTCAGGCTCAGTCTTAACACTTTCCTCAAGTTTCATAATATCCTCTACACTCAAGAAAGTAAGTTTTTTCAAATAGTCAATAACTTTAGAATCCTCAGAATTAACTAAATACTGATATAACTCATATGGACTAGTCTTATCTTTATCAAGCCACAATGCTTGTCCACTTTCACTCTTACCGAATTTAGTACCATCAGATCTAGTAACAAGAGGAACAGTAAACCCATGACAACTAACATCTCCATGTATCTTACGAATAAGTTCTAACCCAGCAGTAATATTTCCCCACTGATCCTGACCACCTACTTGCATAGTAACTCCATAATTTTCATAAAGCTTCAAAAAATCAATAGACTGTAAAATCATATAAGAAAACTCAGTATAAGTAATACCTACATCCAATCTTCTCTTAACAGTATCTTTAGCTAACATATAATTAACATTAAAATGCTTCCCATAATCTCTAAGATAATCTACTGCATCCATCTTTAATAACCAATCAGCATTATTAACTATCTGAATATCTCCACCCAAGATTTTACTTACTTGCTTTTGTATACATTCTATATTATGTTTAACAGCTTCCTTACTAATCATAGGTCTTTCCACATTTGGTTTAGGATCCCCTATAAGTCCAGTACCTCCTCCAGCAATTATAATAGGAGTATGCCCTGCATCCATTAACCTTTTTGCAGTAGCAATAACAGTAGAATAGTGTCCAATATGCAAACTATCCCCCGTAGGATCCACTCCAATATAAAATTTAAGACCTCCCTTATTAATCGCATCAATTGTTTCTTGACCTGTAACATCATTAACAAGGCCTCTCCATTTTAACTCTTCAAAAACAGTCATATCATTCATAAAAATTCCTCCCAAAATAAAAAGGCAGTACCCAAAGGACTAACTAAAAAGTAAGCGGTACCACCTTATTTTATATTTCTATACACTCAAAACTATAACGCATAACCGATTTAATCTAAAAACCATGTAACTTCATTTTAAATATTTATTAGCTTTCACCAACCACTAACTCTCTACAAAAATAATTTAAAACTACTACTAATCTCTCACTGATTAACAAACAAATTATATCACACTAAGAATAATTAAGTAAATAGAATTAAGATAATTTAGTCTGATTACCTAAACCTCTAATTTCATCATCAAAATAAACTAACTCACCAGCCTTACTATAAAACATTTTAGTCTTATAGTCATACTCTAAGTCCCCTACTGGAAATACCTGAAACTCATTGAATTTATTTGACTTAAGTTCATCCTCAGTAACACAAAAACCAACCCAACCAATTAATTTAACGTATCCTAGTCTCTCTGCTTCATAAATATCCATTTCAAAAGCTAAATTATCTGGCTCATCAAACTTTTTTAATCTAACCGTTCCTTCAGTTCTTCTTCCAACCATAACTAACGAACTAGATATTACATTCATACCTAAAGAATCAGCTCTATAACTTACAGAATAACGTTTATTATACTGTTCTAGTTTATTAAAAACTTCCTCATCATCTTCACTAAAATATTTAAAAACTCTAAAACTATTATCATTTAATTTAGAAACTTCTTCTAAACTATAAAATTCTATTTTCTCAAAATAAGAAGGCTTTTGCATCAAACTCTCTCTAAAATAAGCTTTACTATTATTACCATTTAATCTAATAGAATTAATAATATCATTCTCATAAATACTACTACCCATTCTATTTAAATATAAATTACCTAACAAATAATCTAACCTATTATATAAACCATTTTCTAACCTTTCACTATCCCAAAAAGGACTTAAAGATAAAATATCAAAAAATTGAATATATTCGTCTTCTGTCAAATAAGGCTTAACCTCTCTTTGTATTGCTTCTGAGCCTTGCCTAAAATTATAATCCCAAACTGCTTCACCACCAATAATTTCCATGAGTATCTTTACCTTTTGACAAGCTTTACTATAAGCATAGTAAATACTATTATCAGTTGAATTCAAATAATATTCATGTGTCATAATTTCTGCACAAGATTCTTTAATAAACTTAAAACCATTATCAGCTTGCAAAGAATGAATAAATTCATGACCAACTATTCTTTGAGTCTCAATATCACTTTGTAAACTACGGCTACCCTGATAATTTTTCACATAAAGCCCTTCATCTCCAGAATAATAGCCACCACTTTCTTGACTTAGTTTATCTTCACCATCACCTGTATAACTCTCTATATACATATTATTATGTCTCATCTGAGCAATTATTCCAAAATTATCATCATCATAATATGTAACTGCTTTAGAAATTAACTCCTCATTCCACAAAAAGTTTTTCTCAATACTATCCAAATAAACTGAATCAAATAATAACTCTTTTATCTTATTAGCTGTAACATCTTTAAGAAACTTATACTCTTCACCTTCATATAAAAAACTTATCTTACTTCTAAAAGGTCTAAACTGAATAACTGCTTCACTACCATTATAATTAATAGTTTGGTCCCAACTACCACCTTCAATTCTCTCATTAATTTCCCCCACTAAATAAAGGTTGATAAACAAAAGAGAAATAGTTAAAGTATATCCAAAAAACTTAAACTTTCTCATGATAGAATCTTGAATATCTCTTAAATCATAAGCCAAAGTATCTATTTCACCATTACTATAAAAAAGCTTCCTTAAATCTTCTTTTCCATCCTTAAAATAATGATAAAGACCACTTTTTTCATCAAATTTAACCAAATACTCATCTATAATCCCAAGTTCTCTAACTTGTTCACTAATCTTAAAAAAATTAATTACATCATTAATATCTATACTTACAGGTAAAATATTACCATTCTCTAAACTAAATCCACTCAAACCATCATTAACAAAATGCACTTCAGTATACACATTATTACTATCAATTAACTTAAATGCTATCATAACATCACCTACTATAATTTTAATATATAACTAAACAAAACACAATTTACTTTACAGAAAAAAACCTAAGCTTTCTTAGGTTTAGGTTTATTCTGACTCTTCTTAACAACAGGATTAACTTCTTTAGAATTACTATCTTCTAATCTATTAACCACTTCTTT
>CATKEA010000181.1 GCA_949746915.1 uncultured Bacilli bacterium | reverse complement strand
GAGAAATATTCAAGTAGGAAATGCTTTTTATACAAGTTATTATTATCAAAGAACCCTAGATAGCCATATGATGAAGAATAGTGAATGGGGAGCAGTTGCCTATTTACAACATTCAAAATATGGATCAGAAACAAGTGTAAGAATTAATAATAATAGTAGTTTCATAACTGGATACTCATCAGTAAATGAGCCAACCTGTGGATACACAAATGATAATCGAGCATGTAATAAATATGGAACAACTTCAGACATCACTTTACCATATAATACCGAAACAGGATATTTAGCAAGTACAACAGGAAATATCAGTGGAATCTATGATATGTCAGGAGGAGCCTGGGAATATGTCATGGGAGTAATGACAGACGCTAGTGGAAATTCATTAAGTGGAAGAAATGCAGCAAATAATTCTGGATTCGTTGGCGGATACGGAGAAGGTGGAAGCTTAGCTTCTGGATATTCATGGCCAGAAGAAAAGTATTATGATAAATATGCATATGGAACAAGTTATTCTGAATATACAAGAGGACACTTTGGAGATGCCACATTTGAGATGGGACCATTTAATAGTATAATTTATGCTAATAATCAAACAAGACAAATAAACTCATGGTACGCCAATCATGCAGACTTCGTTAATAACGTGTCTCCTTGGTTCGATCATGGAGGTTCTTACCGTACTGGTACAGAGTCAGGTGTGTTTGCATTTAGAAGGAGTGCTGGTTACGTTGATGAGTACATTGGTTTCCGAGTTGTCTTGACGCCATAGGAAATTTAACAAACAAAAAAGCTACTATCATCTTAGATTGAACTAGTCAAGAAAAAGTAGACAATTAAAAACTACTTAATTGAACCCTAATTGAGTTCTATACTCGATTGGGGTTTTATAATTTAGTGTATAACTTGGTCGATAACTATTATGATCATCAATAATAACATTAATGTAATCTTCAACAGTTTCGTAATCATCTTGATTGAAATCCATATACATTTCTTTTTTTAACCAACCATTCTTAGATTCAATAATTGGGTTATATGTTGGTGTTGCTATTCTCGACATTGACCTAGTTATGGTATAATCTTTATGTACTTGAGAAAGTGCAATTGATGAGTATATGCTTCCTTGATCACTGTGCATAATTGTATCTTGGGATTCATATCCTCTTTTTATTTTGCTTTTTAACATACTTTCTAAAGCTAATTTATGGTTGATTGGACTAGAGCAATGTAAAAATGGTCTAACATTTGATCCTATTATTTCATTATTAAATACATCAATATAATAAGTCCAATCATATCTTTGCATTTTAAACCAAATCATTGTTGTATCTGTTACGACTTTTTCTAGTGGTCTTGTAGTATTCCAATTACCATTTATTAAATTAGGATATTTAATTGATTCTTCTCCTGGCTTTTTATAAGTAGAATAATGTTTTGCCTTGCTTCTTATTTTTAATATTTTACATATTTTATGAACTAAATTATCAGAAACATACCACCCAGTTTCTCTTCTTATTATTGCATTTATTCTTCTATATCCATAACTTTTCTTTTTGTTATGGATATTTCTAATTAAAGGTTCTAAATCTCTACGGTTAATTTCATATCTATTTATAATATCTTTTGACTTTAACCATTTATAATAACCACTTCTGGATATATTCATTACTTCGCATAAGGACTTAATGGAAAACTCTTTACTTAATATTTCAACAATTTCAAATTCCTTTTGTTTTATTTCTTGAATACTACAATCGAACCATATACATTCACTAGGTATCCTTTTTTTAATCGTTCATTCTCAGTTCTCAATTTCATATTTTCATACTGTAATTGTTCTATTTTACTCAAATTCTTCTTGTTTGAATATTTAGATAAAGGATTGCCTGATTTCTTTTTATTTTCTAGTGCTTCATCACCATGTTCTATATAAGTCTTTACCCATCTTCTAATCATTCCAGATGATGAAATATTTTCTTCTTTAGCTACATCATAACTTGACTTTCCTTCTTCAACTACTTTTTTAACTATTCTTAATTTTTCTTCTTTTGACCAATATTTAAATTTTTGTCCTTTATTTGCCATTTTAGATTCACTCCTTTATTTTATTATAACAAAAAAAGTAAACAGTTTTTTTCTGTCTACTTTTATCTTATCAGTTCAATCATCTTAGATAGCAGTTTTTTTATACAATAAAAAAGATGCAGAATTTAGTTTTTAGCCATATCTAGCACCTAATAAAGTATATTAAAATTAGTACATCTTTTTAGTCAGCTTTCTATATATATACTTAGTCTTTCTAAACATCCTATAAATATTATAATGAAATGAAACTTTTAAAGTAAATTCCCCAATAAGTTCAACCACATTTCCATTAAATCCCTTTTTTATTTCAAAAATTGAATAATACTTATCATTAGGATCAAAATTACCACTAATCCCATAAAAATCTACATAATGGAGCTTCTTTTCATAAGCATCTTCAATATGTTTATTATACATAGCATATTTTGGAATAAATTTACGATAATTATTATCCATTCCACTATGAAGTGTCAAATGATAATCACCAGAAACAAGTGAAACTAAGGTAGCTATATCTTTACCATTTGGATACTCTTTATGAAGAAGTTCAGCCTCTTCTATTTCTTTTTTATACTTTTCTATAAGCTTACAGCAAGTATCTTTTTGAGAAATAAGCTTACTACCAACCATATCATGAGTCATTTTCTCCTCAATCTCTTTTAATTTACTTTCTTCATCTTTTAATAATTTCTTAGAATTATTCAAATATGCTTCAGTATCAATATAAGCAATATAGAAAGTAATTAAATCTCCCATAGCATCCATCATATTCTCAAAATACTTAAGGTCCTTAACCTTAAAAGCCTTTCGATCACCAGTTTCTTTTAACATATTAACAACAAAAGGAAGCTCCTCCTTTGTAGCACATCGAACCTTTACACCTTTAGACTCCAAACTATCAATATTCTTACGAGTACTTTTGGAAAATGTTTTCTTTAAATCTTCATAAGTCTTATCAAGTTTAACCCAGTAATTAAATCTAGACTGATTAACAAAATCATTTCTAAACCCATAATGGACATAACCTAAATCCTTTAAATTTTGTAAAGCCTCATCATCTCTTTCATCATTTGCCATAATAGAACCATCAGTATTTCTCATGCGATATAAAATATTTGGTTCTATTTTTATAACCATTCCATTATGACTTTTAGCATATTTTTTAACATTATCAGTAAAAAATTTTAATAACTCCTTATTATGATAATCAATTAAAAAACCACGCGCAGCATAAAATCTTTTTTTACCAAACATGCAATCAGTTTCAGTTAACATACTAGCAGCAATAATTTTGTCCTTCTTTTTAACTCCAACATAATGAACAATACTACCATATCTACTTCTTAAATCAGCCATTTCAACTGTTTGAAAGAAAGACTCCTGTTCATGATTATTAGCAAACTTCTTAAACTCTTCACTACTTAATATTGTAAATTCCATTACTTACGCCTCCTTAATTTTTTTAAATATTTTTCTGTTACATCATAACTAAAAACATCATAAACTAATCGTGTTTTTAAAGAATAAATAGCATAAACTAAAATACCAACAATAGCATACAACACAATAACAAAGAATGAAGCGATACGACCAATATCAGTTATTGGTACTACAAACTTTAATAAACTAAGTACCACTACCATTAATATGATTCCAATAATCGTTCTAAATAAAACATTAATTGAACTTTTAAACTCTAACTTAATCGTTTTCTTTAGATATCCTAAAACAATAATAACAGATACTAAATTTCCTAAAATAGTAGAAAATACAGCACCATATCCAGGAAATAATCCAACCTTATCACATAAATAAACAAGTGGAACATCACAAATAGCATTTATAATTAAACCTATAGATAAATTAATAAATAAAAATTTAAATTTTTTAAGAGTCAAAAGAGTAGTAGTAGTTAGTGATAAAAGAACAGTTGAAAGAGATATAAAGACAGACACCATAAACATTTTTGGACCATATTCACTAATTCCATAAAAAACATTCCAAACTGGATTAGCTAAAAAAGATAATCCAACGACCATTGGGATTGTTACAAATAACAAAATATTTAAAGTGGCACAAATTTTTTCTCTTATATCATTCCAATCTTCTTTTACTAAACTTACTGTTAAATTAGGAATTAAGCTAACCATAAATCCAGTACCTATTGCAATAACTATCATATTTAATTTGTTACCCCAAGTAGAAATTACGCTCATAACACTTTCTGCAACACTAACATCAAAACCAAGACCATTAACAAGAGTTCTGATTAGTAAAAAAGTATCAACAGAATTATATAAAGATTTTAAAACGTCCCCAAATACAAAAGGAAAAGCATAGAATAAAATTTTACAGATAATATCCTTATTAGTTAAAGTAATTTCCTCTTCATCATGTTCTCCAACTTTTAAATCTTTTTTATTATTTTTAACTTTAAATCTTAGATAAACATAAGAACATAAAGAACCAAAAGTAGCACCAAATAAAGCAAATCCGACGGCATATTTTAAAGGTAAGCCTAAAACTTTTACAGAAACAAAACTACCAACTATAATAATACATACTCTAATTAATTGCTCTAAAACTTGACTAATAGAAGTTGGTTCCATATATCTATGACCTTGTAAATACCCCCTATAAACACTCAGTATTGGAACTATTAAAATAGAAAATGAAATAATTCTAATAACAAAGATAATATCTTGATAACTATTTCCACCACTAATATCTCCAATAATTAAATAAGCAATTTGTGGAGCAAAAATAAATAGAATTAAAAAACAGATAACACCTACCAAGCTTAAATATTTTTTAGCAATTCGAAATGTTCTTTCCTTTGCTTCATAGTAGTGGAGCGTATTATACTCACTAATAATTTTACTTATTGCTAGAGGTATTCCAGCTGTTGAAAGACTTAAAAATATTGAATATATATTATAAGCATATCCATAAAGAGCACCACCTTGCTCCCCAACTATTGAATAAAAAGGAATTACATAAATAATTCCAAGTATTTTACTAATAACGATTCCCATAGTAGCAATGAATGCTCCTTGCATAAAATTGCTCCTTTTTAATCGTGAATATTTCATTATCATCACCAACATTAATATAATATCACAAAATCATGATTTTATCTACCAATTATAGTACTATCTAAAATATTATTCTAATAAATAAACAGTATACAAAATATTAAAAATAATATATAATT
>CATKEA010000180.1 GCA_949746915.1 uncultured Bacilli bacterium | reverse complement strand
TGGAGTAATTGGAGTACATGTAGTAAAACCTGTGGAGGAGGAATAACATTCCGTACTAGAACAGCATATAATAAAGATGATAAAAACATTTCTTGTACACTAAGTAATAATAATAAATTACAATTAAGAGAAGAAAAGACATGCAATACTCAAAGTTGTGAACCTAAAGTAACAGACTATAGCGACAAAATCTTTACTAGAGTAATACCAGTAAGTGAAAATCTTGCTGTTGGAATTAAAGATACTGGTTCTTTTGAATATAAAAAAAATGAATGCATTAAAACTAGTTATTTAGATGCAACTGTTATTAACTACGATAATGGAAAACTTTCATATGGACCTACTATTAGAATTTCTGGGCTTGGTCATTATCATCTTTATGGGGTAAGAGTTGGTGACAATACAGTAATAGTCTATGGTAATTCTGGAATGTGTAATAGTAATAGTACAACTTACAAAGCACAATATCCTGAAGTAGCAACTATTAGAGTCACACCGACAAGTATTTCAGTTATAGGAAGAAGAAATCTTAAATCATATTCCAACTTAAAACCATGGGACAATCCCAATTATGCTGATAGTCTAGCTTGTATAGGGTCAAATACTTGCTATGCTACATATACATCTAATACTAATAACAAAGGACAAGACTACAGACACCAAATCAAACTCACTCTTAATGCAGATGGTAATATTACTGAAGCTATTCAAATTAATGAGGGTTGGAATTGGGCAAGACTTGTAAGTGATATAGAAAGTAAGTTAGGTAGAGTAGCATCATACCTTGACAACGAAATAGTATACTTTCCAAATGGATATGAGCCATTAGTCCATTATGGAAGTAGTTCTATTTATAAAGGTTTATCTAAATATAACGATGATATAATTTTAAGTGAATCAAAAACTTATATCCAACACATGACTAGATTAGGAAACAATAGGTTAATAGCCTGCGTTAAAGACGAAAGTCAATCAGCATCTACAAAATATGCATTTCGTATTTATAGTTACGATGGAGCTTCAGTAACACGTATTAAAGCAGTTGCTATTAATGGTGATACACCTTATACCTTAATTCCAATAAGAGAAGGAGTAGTAATAGGTTATAACTATAAAAGTACAGTATTATTTGAATACTAATTAGAAAACAATCGTTATCTTAGAATAGCTTGTTTTTTTCTACCAATAATTAAATTAAACCAATCTACAAAGGCTACATAATGTAGCATAATTCCTAGTATATAGAAAGATATAAAGAGGTAAGAAAATGGGAAAAAGAAATGCTTTTACAATGGTTGAATTACTTGCAGTGTTAGTAATACTTGGTATTATAATGGCAATAGCAGTACCAACAATAAGTTATTTTTTAAAAGGAAATAGT
>CATKEA010000179.1 GCA_949746915.1 uncultured Bacilli bacterium | reverse complement strand
GTATAATATAATACAGGTGATATCATGAAATACCCAGGTGGAATTAAAAGAATAGCAGAAAACCTAGAAATACCAACAAATTATGGAAACCGTGGAATGGAATTAGAAAAAGAACTAAATGATACTAATAGATATTATTTAGACAATAATATTGCCTTCATTTATAAAAAACCAACACCAATCAAAATTACAAAAACAGAATATAAAAATAACGGTAAAATAATAAAAGAAGCCTTTTTTGATTCACCATCAACAACAGATTATAATGGACTATATAATGGAAAATATATTGATTTTGAAGCAAAAGAAACTACTAGTAAAACATCTTTTCCACTAGCAAATATTCACAAACATCAAATAACACACATAAGAAATATCAATAACAATAGTGGAATATGTTTTTTAATTGTAAGATTTACTACATTAAATGAAACATATTTACTACCAAGTTATAGTTTTCTAAAATATATTGATAATAATCAAAAAAAATCAATACCAAGAAAATATTTTCAGGAAAATGGTTACATCATTCATGATAAATATATTCCAAGAATAGATTATTTAGAAATAGTTAATAAAGTATATGGAGGTGCTAATCTTGGCAACAACTAATAATAAAAAAACAAGAACAAATCATAAACATAATGTTACAACATCGTCAACTACTCAAAAAACAATTCAAAAAAATAAACCTAATAAAACTAGTTCTTCCAAAAAAGAACCAAAAACAAAAAGAAAATTATCAAAACAAGAAAAAAATATACTAATAGGAATCTTTATAGGATATTTAATAATATGTGCTATTGTTTTTATGTATTTTGGACCAATTCTAGGATTAATATTTGCTTTTGGAGTTGGAACAATATTGCTAATAAGTAGATTACTAGATGAAACAAGAAGCTCTACTAAAAAAAGAAAAATCATAAAAGGATTCTTAATCACAATATTAATATTAACTATAGCTGTAATAATAATGGGATCTGCATTTATTTTCTATGTAATTGATAAAGCCCCTGATTTTAATCCAGATAAGTTAATTAAAAAAGAATCAAGTATTCTATATGATAAAAATGGTAAAGAATATGCTAGACTTGGTAGTCATTTACGTGAAAATGTTAGTTATGATGACTTACCTGAAGTATTTATTGATGCTCTTATTGCAACAGAAGATTCTAGATTCTTTCAACATAATGGATTTGATGCCCCAAGATTCTTAGTAGCATCTGTAAAACAATTAATTCATAGAGGTACTGGTGGAGGTGCATCAACACTATCAATGCAAGTTATTAAAAACTCCCTAACCTCTGTTGAAGATGAAGGATGGGAAGGTATTGTAAGAAAATTTACCGATATTTATCTTGCTGTATTTAAACTAGAAAAAAGCTATACTAAAGAACAAATTATTGAATTTTATGTAAACAACCACTTTCTTGGAAGTAATTCATATGGAGTAGAACAAGCAGCTCAAACATATTTTGGAAAAAGTATTAGAGATGTTAATTTATCAGAAGCAGCCATCTTAGTTGGATTATTTAAATCCCCAAGTAGTAATAACCCTTATGCTAATCCATCTAAAACATATTCAAGAAGATGGACTGTATTAAGACTTATGTATGAACATGGATATATTACCAAAGAAGAAAGAGATGCAGCAAATGCTATTCCAATAACTTCCCTATTAGTAGGAAAAAGTCCTAAATCAAGTAAATATCAAGCTTACATAGATACTGTTATCGAAGAGTTAAAAGAAAAAAGAAAAATTAATCCTACTGTAACACCAGTTAAAGTATATACAAACATGGATCCAGAAAAACAAGCAGGCCTAGACGATATATTCAACGGTGTAACCTTTAAATGGCCAAATGAAGGTATTGAAGGTGGAGTTGCTGTAACTGACGTTCATACAGGTAAAATTGTCGCAATTGGTGCTGGTAGAAACAAAACTACTGAATTAACCCTAAATCATGCTACTCAAAACGTAAGACAAATAGGTTCAACAGCAAAACCAATATTTGATTATGGACCAGGTATTGAATATAACAATTGGTCAACATATCAACAATTTATAGATGAACCATATACATATTCTAATGGAACCCCAGTCACTAACTCAGATGACACTTACCGTGGACAAATGAGTTTAAGAACTGCTTTATCATTATCAAGAAATATTCCAGCAGTCAAAGCTTTCCAAGAAGTTGATAATGATAAGATAATTGAATTTGTTCAAGGACTTGGAATTAAACCAGATATTGATAAATATGGAAAAATATATGAAGCTCATGCTCTAGGATCATTCTCTGGAGCAACACCTTTACAAATGGCTACAGCCTATGCAGCATTCGCCAATGGCGGATACTATATTGAACCATTATCAGTAAATAAAGTAATTTACCTTGATACTGGAGATATTGAAACATACGAAGCTGAGAAAAAACAAGTAATGAAAGACTCTACTGCTTTCTTAATAACAGATACACTAATAACAGCTGTACAATCAGGATACAGTAGTAGTGCAAAAATGAATGGCGTAAACGTTGCAGCTAAAACAGGAACATCTAATTTTACACCTGAAACTAAAAAGAAATATAAATTAAAAAGTAATTCTATTAATGATGCATGGATTGTTGGATACGATCCAGATTATGCCATAAGTATGTGGATTGGAATAGATGACCTACGAAAGAATGGACAACATACTCTAACAAGTCAAAATTCTGGTATTGTAAGAGGTAATTTATATCAAGCTTTAGAAAAAGTTGTATTTAAAAAAACAAATAAAGAATTCAAAGTACCTAATAGTGTTGTTAAAGTAGCTATAGAAAATGGTTCTGATCCAGCTTTATTACCAAGTGCTAACACACCAGAAGATCAAATTGTGTATGAATACTTTATTAAAGGTAATGAACCTACTGAAATATCAACTGCAAATACTAAACTAGAAACAGTATCAAATCTAAAAGTTAGTTATTCAAAAGCAAATCAAAAAATAACTATCACATGGAATAAACTTAATGCTCCAAATGCTAATGCTAGCTATGGTGAGTTTGGATATAACATATACTATGGTAATACTCTTTTAGGATTCACAACTGATAATAAATATGAAATAGAAGCAAATACTAATATATCTGGAACTTATAAAGTTGTTACAACATTTAAAAATTATTCAAACAACCAAAGTGATCCAGCTGTATACGTCTTTAATTATGATGATTCTGGTAATGAAAATCCTAACCCTAGTCCTAATCCATCACCATCGACATCACCAACACCAGATCAACCCAAATATACCGCACAATTAAATGGAAATAATCCTGTTTCAATAACTGTAGGAGCTACTTATACAGATCCAGATACACCACTTAATTTTAAAAAAAATGGCGTCATAATTAATGATCAAATAAATATAAATGATAAATTAATGTGTATCGCATACGATCCATCTGGAAATCAAATAGCAACAAGTATGGGTGGTGGATTAAGTTTTACTACATCTGTAATAGGAAACTATATCATAAAATACACTTTATCATATAATGGTAATATTTATCATTTTGAAAGAACCATTCATGTAACATAAAAAGAGCAATAATATGCTCTTTTTATTTGCTCAAATTCTCAAACCTTATAAAATAACATGACTTAAAAACATAAATGTAAAACCTAACAAAAAGAAAAAAACAGTTAATTTAATATTTTTATATGAAAATGATGTAGGCAATAACTCATAAAAAGATATATGTAACATAATACCAGCTATAACAGCAAATAAACACCCCATAAAAAATTCATTAATATACCTACTTAAAAATATTAATGCTAACAAAGCACCCAAAAATTCTGATATCCCAGAAATAAACGTATAACCTAAACTCTTAAGACGACTTTTAGTAGCATAATAAATAGGTACAGATATACTAATTCCTTCTGGAATATTATGTAAGCTAATAGCAATTGCTAAGGATAAGCCTAAATTACGATCAGTACTAGATGCAATAAAAGTAGCAATTCCTTCAGGAACATTATGCAAAATAATAGCAAGCATAGATATCAATCCAACCCGATAAAGATTACTATCAGAGTAACCATTATCAGGAAGATATTTATCAATTAACATAGAAAATATTATTCCTAACACCATAAAAATCATAACTACTAAAAAACAAGGAAACAAACGATAAATGTTACCAATCATTGAAAAAGATGATGGTAACAAATCAGTTAACGAAACACAAACCATAACACCAGCAGCAAATGCTAATGAAGAAATAAGAATTTTTTTATCTGTCCTCTTAAAAAATATAAATATACTTCCAAACATTGTGGATAAGCCTGCTAAAGCAGAAACTAACAAACTATATGCAACATTACTCATACTATTCACCATTAAAATATATGAATTAACAAACAATTTTATTTAAAAAAGTAGCACATATCAAAGCTCTAAATAAAACAATTAATATTTTTTCTTCTACAAAAAATTTATTTAAATACAACAAAAAACTCTCCTATCGAGAAGAGTTTTCATTAAATTTATAAAATAATTACAACAAAACCTACACAAAGTATAACAATAAATAAAAGTAAGTAAAAATTCTTTTCAGAACTATTATTACTAGTTTCTTCTGAACTAGATTTAACCTCATTTTTATAATAATTAACTTGATCTTTATTAATTTCACTTTCTAAACTACTTCCACTGTTAGTACTTTCATTATTATTAGTAGTTCCATTTACAGTATTTGATCCTGAAGGTTTATAAGTATCAGTTGGTGTTGAAGTACTAGGATTTGGTCTAACTGTAGTAGAATTATCTGGCACTACTGGAGAAGGTTTAGTACTAGGACGTGAAGAAGTGTTTGGAGTTTGTGAAACAGAAGGTTTTTCACTAGGTTTTGAAGTATCTGGTGTTGGTTCAACTGATGGACTTGGTGTTGGTTCAACTGATGGACTTGGTGTTGGTTCAACTGATGGACTTGGTGTTGGTTCAACTGAT
>CATKEA010000178.1 GCA_949746915.1 uncultured Bacilli bacterium | reverse complement strand
TAATAAGTAACTATATTATTAGTTTTATTTATCAAAAAGATGATATAAAACAACTTAAAATTTTAAGTATTGTTTTATTTCCAATTCTGTTTTTCTTTCTGGCTTATTTTACTTATAAAGCTCCAGAAGAATCTTTCTTTTTTGATCCGATTGAGGAAATATATGGAATACCTAAAAAGGAATGATATTTTTAATCATTCCTTTTATATTAGTGATTTTCTTGTATATACTGATACATCTTTATTAAGATATACATCTACTTTACCATTTTGGATTACTTTAACCCAACCTAATCCATTTATGACAATATCTTCACGATATTTTAAATCAATTGTAGTCTTGTTTAAGTCTTTTAAAGTTTCACGTTTACTAGCATTCATTCTTTTTACTTTTAGGCTATTAGATACATAAACTGTAAAACTATTTTTTTCTCCTTCAATATAGTCAAGTCGCACTAGATTACCAATTATTAGACATTGATTTGGTCTTAATTGGTAAGTACGAGGTTTGATTTCTTTTTTAGGATTAATTTTCTTTAAAATATCATTATCTACATAGTTAACTAGATTTTCTCTATCTACTAAACCTGGAGTATCTATTAAAGTAATTGTATCACTTAGTTCAATAGTTATCTTATTTAGTGTAGTTGATGGTAATGGCGAAATGGTTAACTCATTAGGATTATCAGAATAATTTTTTAGTAATTTATTAATTAAACTACTTTTTCCAACATTAGTATTACCTACGATATACACTTTACTACTTGTTTGATATTTTTTTATTTTATTTAGAAGGATATCAATATTATAATTTTTATTAGCACTTATGATTGCAATATCTTCGAAGTTAAAGCCAAGACTTTCAATATATTCTTTTATCTTTTCATCAGAGACACTTTTTGGTAATACATCTCTCTTATTTAATACAAGAAGTATTTTATTTGGTATATATTCTCTAATTTTTGATAAATCTCTATCTAAATTTAATAAGTCTACAATATATAATACTAAATCTTTAGTTTGACCGATGCTCTTTAAGATTTCAATGTATTCATCATTTGATTTTGCAACAACTTGATATTCTCCATAATTTTTCATTCTAAAGCATCTTTGACATAAGTCGTTTTCTATATCAGTGGTATATCCTTCTTGGGTCATATTATCATCTTGTAATATAATACCACAACCTCTACATGTTTTTTTTATTTCATCCATAATAAACTCCTTTAATTAATAAGTCTTTTTTCTTAAAACTTTTTAATATGCGTCTTTCAATAAAACGATTAATGCTTGTTATTTTTAAATCTTTAATTCCAAGTGGATCAACTAATATTGTAAAGGCTCCTGCCCTACTACCGCCTAATATATCAGTTACTAATTGATCACCGACTATAGCTATTTCTTCTTTTTTTAAGTTATATTTCTTCCTCATCCTTTTAAAACCTGATGTTGATGGTTTTAAAGCACATGATACATAATCACAATCAAAAAGTTCTGCATAGCTAGATACTCTTGGTTTGTAATTATTAGAAATTATTAATACTCTAAAATCTTCTTTTAATTTTTTTATAAAATCAATTGTTGTTTGCTCGACCTTTTCTTGATCAATTAGAGCTATAGTATTATCTAAGTCAAATGCAATGCATTTTATTCCTTCTTTTTTTAATTTTTGATAAGGAACTTCAAAGATATTTTTCTTATACATTTTTGGTAAACATTTTTTCACTAATTAATCACCTATTACTAATTATACATAATTTTAAGACAAAAAGAAAGACATTACTTTTGAGGTAACGTCAAACTTTATTTAAATATTATTTATACCATTTCATTTTCATCTTCTGGAAAAACATTATTCCAAGATGAATGTGATGGTTTATTGGCTGGGCATTCATCAAACATGCTATCTTTTAGCATATTATTATGGTAAATAAATTTATTTGAGTAAGTAATATTTACTAATGATTGATTATTAGTAAACATAAAAGATAAATCGATTACTTTACTAGTATCAAAACTGCTTAAATTAAGATTTGTTAAGCTACTACATCCATAAAACATATAACTCATATCTGTTACTTTACTAGTATCAAAACTGCTTAAATTAAGATTTGTTAAACTTGTACATTCACTAAACATATATCTCATATCAGTTACTTTACTAGTATCAAAACTGCCTAAATTAAGATTTGTTAAGCTACTACATCCATAAAACATATAACTCATATCTGTTACTTGGCTTGTATTAAAACTACTAAGATTTAAGTCTGTTAAATTACTGCAATTAATAAACATACCCTCCATAGAAGTTACTTTAGAAGTATCCCATCCACTTAAGTCAACTGTTTTAAATACACGATCATTAAAGAAATTAGATAAATCAGTTTTTTCTGAAAACACCCAGTTTTTAGCAATTAAATTTTCTGAAGTTTCATTTGGAATGTGAATTTCAATTGAAGCATTATTATTAAATGTCCAATTGCTTATGTCTAATGTTTTTATATTGTCACTTAAGTAAAAACCAAACATTTCATAATTATCACCAATTTCTTTCCAGTACCAATTACTAGCATTAATATAATTAATTGGTGAGCAATTTGAAGCTTGAAAAAAATCTGATATTCTTTCTGAAGAAACTATCCAATTGCTGACATTAAGATTATCTAAGAACGAAAGGTTTGAAAAAAGACCTGATCCAGCTATAACGTTACTAACATCCCAGTTACTTAGATTTAGACTTGTAAAATTAGAATTTCTAAATAACCCATACATATTAATTGTTTTACTTGTATTAAAATGACTTAAATCAAGGCTGTCTAAGGAACAATCTTGAAAAGCTTCTGACATTTCTTCCACGTTACTTGTATCAAAATTACTTAAATCTAAATTTTCTAGTTGAGTCATTCCATAGAACATTCTAAACATAACTTTTAAATTACTTGTATCAAAAGTGCTTAAGTCTAAATTTGTAAGGCTACTACAACCATTAAACATCGATTGCATATCAGTCACATAATAAGTATTAACATTTTCTAAGCCTTCTATTTCACTTAAATTTGTAAATTCATGAAAAAGAGCACTACTATCTTCTGGAAATAAAATAATTCCATTAGCTTTAATATAAGTTACAATATTATCTTGATTAGTTCTATCAACATAGGCTAAAACACTACCTGTTTTATTTATACTAATATCAATTGGTTCTATTTCTCCTACTGGACTTATATTATTTAGAAAAACAAGTTTATTAGTATCAGATAATGGTGCATAGATATCATTATTAATATCACGTGGAGCCATCATTTGATTTTCATCTGCTTTTGGTACATATGAAAGGCTTATAGTAATTTTACCTTCATATGTTGCATCCATTACCTCATCTATAGCAGGAGTATCTTTATCAAGCCATAGACGTAAGGAATATGTTTTACTTTCGTTTCCTTTTAGTACTCCTTTAGCTAATTTAAATGCTTTGCTAGATTCTGTTATAACTTTTTCTGTATTTAGATAAGTATCTTTTAAAGTATTTAAAAATACTTTTTTTTCTCCTTCTACTAAGTTAGCTTTTAAATATTTTTCATTTAAAACCTTCTCACCATTACTAACAGTTTCTAAGTTTATATAATATGTTGCTTCACTTTGACAAGTATTAGTTAGAGTAAATTCATATGGAATTAATTGTTTTCCTTCTTCATCATTTATTGGATAGACATTGTCACCTAGATTAATTGGATTTTTATCTTGAAATTCAATATTAAAGCAACCTGTTGTTATTATGTTACTATTAGTTTGCTTTAAGGTAATTTGCCATAAAGCATATGATGTTCCTATTATAACTAGTATAGTAAGTATAATAAATATTGGAATTATTATTTTTTTATTTCTATCCCATTTTTTTGTTTTCATGCTATTACCTCAAAATTCTTATTTATTTGTATAAATTATTAATTATTTTATATTTGTTTTATTAATTAGAATTACTGGCCTTATTCCATATGTAGTTGCTTCTGTTGAAAGATTATTGACAGTAATTTGATTAGTTGTACTATTTACTGCTGTTACATAATTTATACCTGTGATTGTTCTAGATGTTTGTAACCAAAAGCTATTGTTAATATAGCTTTTATAAGTACTTGGAACAGTATAAGGAACTGATGCTGAACCATCGTATGATGCTGTCATTAATCCTGCAAACTCTGTGTCTTCAAGTAAGCGAACTTCTAAGGAAGCTAAATTCCCTCCTTGTAATGATCTAGTTAGTTTTGGTAAATATTTTTGTTGTAAGATATTACCAATATTCGCTGGTGATGTGTTATCTATTGTTGTTAGGCCATTTGAATCAAAGGCATATGTGCATACACTAATAGAGCAATCATTAATATAATTTCCTTCGTTATCAATTAGTTTGTTACTTAATAGTAAAATATCAGTATCAGTATCAGTACTATTAGCAACTACAGTCCAAGCGCTGTTATCTTTTAGTGTTACAAATTCACCTGTTGTATAAGATGTTTTGCTATTATTTGTCATTTTATTACTATCTGCATAAACATTTACTTTGACAGAAAATTCTTTATTATTGTAATCGTTATTAGGATCAGCAAAGTTAGCATTTTCATCAATCCACATTCTAAGTTGGAATTCTTTTAAATAGTTTGAAGTATTACTTGGAACTGTTCCACGATATACAACTTTACCACTTGCATTAGCGATATTAGTTTCAACTAGTTCTTTATATGTTGCTACCTTACCAGCTGGTACTGTTAATGGAGCATCTGCACCATCATCAGTCACGTAGATTTTAACAATATTTTCATCAAGTGTTGAAGTGTTAACTTTGTTTACTGTTACTTCATAATTTAGAAGAGCTGTTCCTGCTGTATCAGCTTCTACTTTAAAGTTAAACACTTCAGTACTAGATACTAAATTTTTTCCTTGAGTATCTGGAATAGGTAAGGCATTTTTTATTGATATACCATTTCCTGCACCATCTACTTCAGTATATAAAAATTTCAAATTTCCAACAGTAATTATATTTTCAATATTTCCTTGTCCAGCATAAGAGAAAATGGCAAAACTTACTCCTATTGTTACAAGCATTATTAATAAGACTAGTACAATACTAATTATAAGGTTTTTCTTATTATTATCATTTATTTTTCTTTTATTTTTTTCTTCCATAACTGAAGCCTCCCTATAGTATAAGAATAACATTTTTTTTTAAAATATTCAACAATAAAGATTAGGAAAATGAAAGAAAGTATCCAGTTACTTTAATGGATACTTTTTATATATTAATT
>CATKEA010000177.1 GCA_949746915.1 uncultured Bacilli bacterium | reverse complement strand
ATTAGTACTTTAAAAATTTCCATTTTTTATTACTAATTTAATACTTTTTAAATTGAAAATATGAAAAATTATAAAAATATTCTCTAAAAATAAAAATGTCGTAATGCTTATAAATAAAGACTATAACAACATTTGGGAGCTTATAAAAAGATAGCCAAATTATATAACTTTTTTGATAAAAAATAAAGAAATTGATATTTAGTAGTAAATGTGATAACATGGTGATAGTAGATGGTAGATTGTGTAGTTTAAAACAAATTTTTATAAATGTATCTGTTATGTTGATGGAGGGTGTTTTTTGTGGTTAGTGAAAAGAGAGTAAGTAAAAATGGAATAAGAGCTATGTCAGCTATAGTGGTAATTATCTTAGTAATGATTATTGGTACTAGTTTTGCTTTATGGCAGATAACATTGAAGCAAAATGATAAAAATATAATTACAACTAGTTGTTTAAAAGTAAATATGATAGAGGATAGTGAGTCGATATCTCTTCAAAATGCTTATCCAACTAGTGATAGCGATGGAAAGAGTCTTACTCCATTTACTTTTACACTTGAAAATGTTTGCGATGCAGCTACTTCGTATGTTGTAAATTTAGAAACTTTAGCAATTGATGGTAAGGTTTTAGCTGATAATTATGTTAAAGTTGATTTGTTATCTGGGACACAAGAAGTTTTTTTTGATACTTTAAATGGTAATTATGAAAATTTAGAAAAAGTAATTAGTGATTCAGTAGTAGCTTATAAAGTTGCTCAAGGAAGGTTACATAATAAGGATAAAATAACTTTTAATTTGCGGATATGGCTAGATAGTAATACTCCACTTATTGATGAAGTAATGAATGCTAGTTGGCAAGGAAAAATAACAGTAACAGCTGAATATGTTCCACCTGTGAAAGAGAAAAATTTAATGATACCAATACAACTTGGTGTTGTAGGAGAAAATAAATATTATAATGTAAGTTATACTCAAAATAAAAAATATGATATTAGTACAGTTTCTTTTGAATCAGTCTTAAATCCTTATATTGAAGCTGTAGAAATAGTAGATTTTAGCGAAGCGCAAAATAAATCAGTTCTCGGTTATTATGTCAAAGATGAAGGACTTGAGACTTATACATTGCATATTCAAGCAGATGGTAAAATTAAAGCAAATGCCAATGCTGATTATTATTGTATGGTTAATAATGTTGTTGGACTTGAAAATCTAGATACTAGTTTAGTAAAAAGTATGGCTTATATGTTTATGTATAATAAAAACACTTCTCTTGATTTAACGGTATTTGATACAAGTAATGTAGAAAATATGAGAGGAATGTTTTATGGATATTTAGGAGAAAGTATAAATTTTACTAATTTTAATACTTCTAATGTTAAAGATATGGCTGCTATGTTTTACTATGCTAATAATTTAAGTGAGCTTAATATTAATCATTTTGATACTTCTAATGTAGTTGATATGAATCATATGTTTTTACATTGTATAGGTTTAAAAACTTTAGATTTAAGTGAATGGAATACATCAAAATTAGAAGATATGCACTGGATGTTTGCTTGGGCAAATAATCTAACAAGTATTAAAATGGATAATTTTGATACTTCAAAAGTAAAAGATATGAGTGATTTGTTTCTTTATCTTTTCAAATTGACCGCTATTGATCTTAGTATGTTTGATACTAGTAGTGTAGAAAATTTTGATGGTATGTTTATTGGAATTTCAAAAAATACAGATATAATTTATTCTGAAAAATTTATTTATAATGATGGTGCTAGTGTTGATATGATGTTTGATAGTAATGATGTAAAAAAACCTACTCATCCATCTTGGAGTGGAATTATTTAAAAAAATGTAGATATATTTAAAAATATATGATATTAT
>CATKEA010000176.1 GCA_949746915.1 uncultured Bacilli bacterium | reverse complement strand
GAAACACATCTTTGAAATTAATATTTACTTTAAAAAATAAATATTTTATTAATTTAATAGAAAAACTAATTGCATAAAAAACCAATAGAACATCAACAATCAAAAATAAAAACTTATGAGGAAAAACATATAATATTGCTCCAAAAATACCTTTAAAACCATAACAAGAAATAATAGAGCAGATTGATAATCCAATAACAAAAGCCTTATAAAATAAAAAAGCTAAAATAAAAGGAATACCAACAATAGAAATACCAAGAATCCATATCAATAAACACATACATAGATTAGAACAAAGTCCATTAAACAAAGAACTATTATAATCAATTTCATTCTGCTTAATAGTTAAGAAAAAGTCATTAAGATGATCAAAAACTAAAGCTTTATTACTTTTAGAAAGATACATAAAATATATCATTCCTAAAACTATACCTATTAAAACAATAGATATCAAAAACAAATACCTTTTTTTCTGTTTATATAGGTTGTCCTTATATCTTTTAATTTTCTTCATATATATCACCTAATAAACTGTATGCTAGGTTTAAAGATTTATGACTAATATTATATTTAATAACCAAAAAAGACTAAACTATATAAAGAGAAAATATTAAAAACCTAATAAAAATATTGACATAAAAGATACTGTATTATATAATGTGATTGTTAAAAGGGCTACTAGTATAGCAAAAAAAACAATTAAACTGAGGTGTTATTATGAATAAAAAAATGACAAAAATATTTTCTATATTTTTCTTACTAATAATGTTAGGAGCATTCATAGCAAGTATAATTGGTTATTTCTTCATATAAAAAGTGTATTCATTTTAGATGAATACACTTTTTTTTATAATAATTAATCAGAAATGAAAAACGGTTTTAAAGAAACTACTGTTTCTTTTGAATCTTCAATTTTAACAATTCTAAAAATTCCTAAATCACAAGTTCTTTTTATTTCATTTTTATTTTCTAAAACTGATTCATTCATGCACCAAATAGGTTCTTTATTTTCATTAATAGCTTGCATATTAAGATATCCTAATACAGCACTAGCAATAATACCTATTAAAACAGTAAAAAGTATGATATCTATAATAATTTTAAAAATAAGAAAAACCTTTCTACTTTTCCTTTTCTTCTTTCTCTCAGTAACTATCCTCTCTTCAGAGGTACTTTGAAAATTCGTATCTTCATTCACTTAAACCACTCCTTTTATTATAATGTATAATAAAATAATATCACAATAAAAAGAATTTGTAAATTACTACAAAAATAACTAAACAATAACACCCTCTTTTTTCAGAGTTTCATAATCAATTAAAACCTGAAATTCCCCAGAACTATAAGGTGCAACTTGATATGTTTCAAAAAATAAAATTAAACCATTATCACTAAAAACAAAATTAGAAAAGTTCTTTTTCAATGGTTGTGTCCCATCCATCATCATACTAGTATTTACAATCCTTTCATTTCTAATCAATTGTTCCCTACTAAACTTAGAAAATACATTTAAAATATTACTATTATAAGTAATTAATGATTCAATATTTATTAATTTATTGGTATCTTTATTATATACAATTGTATATAATTGATTGCTAGGATGAGCACCACCAAAATCAGTAAATATGTGAAATACATACGATATATATTCATCATAAAAATAAGAATCATAAGTAATAATAAGCTGATATTCTCTATCTTGCTGAATATTTTCTTCTTTTAAAAAATCGTAAAAATCGTTAACTTCCCTTTCGATAAATTTTTCTATTTTACTATTTAACTTCTTATATGAAGTATTTGGATATTTAACTGAAATTTCATAATACTCCTCAACTTTATTTATTAATTTTTCATCACTGTTCTGATTAAATACTGAATCTATAGTTAATTCCTCTTTACTAAAAGAAAACAAAAATAAATAACCAGTACCTAATATCATAAAAATAAATAAAATTCGCATACTAAATTTATCATTAAATGTTTGTTGCATAAAATAAATCACCAATAAATTCTATGTTATTAAATTTAAAAAATTAAAAGAAGAGCATTACTCTTCTTCACTAGTATTTAACATATTAGTTATAAAAATACCATAACCTTTATTAACTTTATTTACAACAACATAATTAACGGCTCCAACAATTTTTCCATCTTGTATAATCGGACTACCACTCATACCAGCAACAACTCCACCAGTATTTTTTAAAAGTCTCTCATCAACAATTTCAAACAAGATATTTTTCGTATTACTAGAATAATCTAATTCTAATATTTTTATTTCAAATTCATCTACAGAATTATCTTTTATTACTGTTCTAATAACAGCTTTACCTACTTTGACATCTTTTTCGTCCATCACTTCTATAGCGTCTTTGTTCGGTAAGTCTGCAATATAATTTCCATATATTCCTGAATTGGCATTAAGTGTAACATCACCATATAATGTACTACTATAAAATTTTGCGTTTTTCTCACCTGGTGTTCCATCAACACTCTTCTTAATTCCTATTATATCGGACTTAAAAATCGTTCCATCTTTGATTTCTACTTTTTCTGAATTGGCTTTTTCAATAATTTCATGCCCTAATGCCCCAAATTTACGTGTTTCTGGATCAATATATGTTAAAGTACCTATACCACTTATTTGATCCTTAACATAAAGTCCTGTCTTTATAACTCCTGTATTATCCTTTGAAACATTTAAAACAATAGTATACTCTTTATTACTTCTTAAAACTTTGATGTTTAATTTTAAATTATCTTTACTACTATTAATGCTATTTACCATATCCTCCATAGACGTGATTTTATTACTATTAATTTCAATTATCTTATCACCAACATTAAATCCAGCATCTTTAGCAATATATTTATTATTTACCTCATAAAAACCTACTACTGTAATATATTTACTATTAACTTTTATACCAATATTTTCTCCACCAGGAATTAAATATTTACTATAAGCTAAAGTATTAATTGGAAGCATCATAAGAGTCATCAAAAAAGCAAAGAAAGTAAATTTTTTAAAATGCATAATATCTAACTCCTACAAAATAAACTACATTAGTATTATAACTTTTTTAATAGTTTTTATAGGATGAAATACTTACCAAAATAAACTTTACTCTTGCACAGTAAAGTCAGAAAGCTCATCATTACTATTTAAAATT
>CATKEA010000175.1 GCA_949746915.1 uncultured Bacilli bacterium | reverse complement strand
TTTAGTCGTACTTCCATTTACTGTCTTTTCATACCTTATACCATCATTATTGTACTTATAACTAACATTTAAACTCTTAGAACTATCACTATACGTATTTAGACTTCTACCATTAATCCATGTAAGTTCTATATCACTTCCAATTGTTAATGGGTTACCTATATTATCATAAGTGATATCTTTACCATTAAAACTAGTTAATTGATCTTCCCACTCTGAGTTTGCATATAGATAACTGTCTGTCTTTATTATAGCACTATTTTCTAAATCTGTCATACATCTAGTTAACAAATTACCACAATTATCGTAAACATACTGTAAATTAATACCCCTTCGATAATCAATTTCCTCTACTAACTCATTATATTCATCATAACTATACTTATTTACTAACTCATCATTATAATAAACCTCTGTTATATTATTTAACTCATCATAACTATAACTATATTTATCATTACCATTCTTAATACTTCTTACTAACTCTGATGTCCTTCTTCCATTTCTAACATATTCATACTCTGTAATAAGACCCCCTAAAGCAGTTTTCTTAACTAATCTACCTAAATTATCATAAGTATAATCGATTTTCAAATCATCCAATTTTGTCTTAACTAATAAGTCGTCCTTATTTAACGTATTTTCTACTTTATTAACTCTATCATTTAATTTATATCTTTTTTCTGTAACATTATCATTTGAATCATATTCATAATTTATTTTAAAATCATCATACCTATACTCACTAAGTCTCTTACCATTATCATATGAATACTTATAAACATGATCATTACTTAACATCTTAACAATATCATTATTGTTATCATACTTATAACTATAAACATCATCCATCTTCATTGTCTTAATAACTCTATCAAACTCATCATATGAAAACTCTACACTCTGATTATTACCATAAGTCGTCTTAACTAAATTACCATTCTTCTCTTCATATTCATTACTAGATAAAATGATATTATCGCCAATCCTTACCTCTTTAGCATTTAAAAACTCATCATAAGTTAACCTATATTCCTTAGTTCCTTGGATAATCTTATCAAGTAAATTATTACTATTATAACTATAAACTACACATTTTTCACCACCTGTAACTGAAATAATCTGCCTTTTATCATTATACGTATAACTAGTAACTATTCCCTTAGCATTAGTAGTTCCTTTTAATAACCCAGTTACACTATCTGTATCATACAAAATCTTGTTAAAATTGCTATCAGTAACACTACTTACAAATCTTCCATCATCTGTATACGTAGCACTAGTTTCAATAAACTCTCCTTCCTTTATCTCAAAATAAAACTCAAACGAAGAGTCCCCTGGTACTAACGGTCCAAACTCAACATCTTCACCTACCACTCTTAAATACTTTGTCTCTTTTAAAAAGTTAGAATTATTAAAATCAATATCCTCCTCACTTTCTTTAAAATCCGCAATAACCTCATCAGTTAAATCATCCTGACTAACCCTTGTTCTAATATAATAACTACCATTTTCTTGTTTTTCCAAAACTAGTAAATTATCTTTATCATTCTTACTCAAACAAGCATTATCATTAATACAAGTAAGAAAATAATCACTTAACAAATCATATATAATTTTAGTTTTACCATCTACTTCCCTTTTAATCTTCCATAACGTATTACTACAAGAATCTTCCTTAACCTTTAATACCTTACCATAAGAAGATAAATATTTATTAGTTCCCTTACTTCTAATCTTATATAAAGTATTATCACTAGTAACTTCATCTAACTCAAAATAAAAATCAAACGAAGAATCACCTTCTACAAACTGTCCATAACCTAACTTACCATCTACTACTTTTAAATAATCATAACCTGTATTTTCCCCATTAATTAACTCTTCACGACTCTTATCAAAAACAACATGAAAACTTCCATTTTTATTTCTAACAAACAAATAATTAGATACCTCTAAATACTTTTCCATATCATAATCAAAATTATCCTCATACTCTAAAACTAACTCAACTAAACCATTAGCTCTCTTCTTCAAAACATATTCTTCATTCCTACTAGAAACAATCTTAACCCGTCCATTAGCCTCACTTCTTATCTTAAAAGTATAACCATCTATACTATTATCAGCATCAAATAAAAGCTCATTATCTACTACTCTTAAATACTTATTATTAGACTCCTTAATTCTATAAACATTATCCATTGATACATCCTTATTTTTAAAAGATACCCTCGTTCTAATTGGATTACCATTATCATCATACTCTACCTTATTACAAATTCCCATTGAAGATATACTACTTAACACCTTATCAGTCTTCACATTATCATACTCAAACCTAAAATTCTTTCCACGTGGAGTAGTTGCACCAATAAGTTGATTATTACCATCATAATTAAAAGCACTTGTTTTCTTATTAACATCCTTTATACCTATTACATTACCATTTACATCATAATCATAAAAATTACTAGCAAGATCTTTATATAGGCATAAATTAGTAATATAGAAATCATTAGCATTTCTACCCTGATTAAACATTAAAGTCACACTATCGTAATCAAACTCTGCAATAAACTTATATGAAAAATACTGCCATACACCTTGATTCGGAGGAAATGATGCTCCTGGCATTACACACATTAAACTATCCTCATAATTAACTGGTTTAAAAAATAAAGTTGCAGAGTTTCCTACAAACATATCATCTGGTTCTATTCCTTCATTCTTATACCAAAACGATAAATGATATAAATCTCCCTTTTTACCACTAACATTAAGATCCCTTTTAAAACTAGTTCTATTCTTAGGATCCATTTTTACTCTTAAAGCCTGATTACCACTTCCATCAATATTTACTACTTCAAATATTTTACTAGTATCTACTGTTACCTGACTATCATCATTACCTTTATCTAAAACTTTTCCATCAAATGTCCAATCCAAAATTCCATCGCTAAAATCCGAATTTTCTAACATATTATAATTATTAGCAACTTCTCCCTCTTCTAATTGAATATCATCCATATAAAGCGTCGTACCATCATCTAAATAAATTCTTATCACAACATTTGAACCAATAACTCTACTATCTAAACTAATATCACTTCTTACAAAATTATCAGACTTAAGAACTTCTTCAATTACTTCTCGTTCCTTATTATCAAAAACACTCGTAAAACGTAAACCTATTTTAAAATCCTTATCACTTTTAAAATAACCACTAAAAGTATATTTTCTTAAAATACGAACATCAACTACCCAATCAACATACTTACCACTACTATTACTTTGAATCTTTAAACTTCTATACCCAGATACCTTATTATCAGTATCAAACGATAATGTGACACCACTTCCACTAAAATACATATCATCCTTTTCAAAACTAGTATTCTTTAAATAATTCTTAACATACCTAACAGGAATCATATTTGATAACAATTTATTTTTATTATCCTCTTCACCATATTGTTTTACTACTGAATAAGCACTCCTAATATCATCGTTTTTTTCCATACTATTACTTGATATAACATTTCCATTAGAATTATAAACTAATGTCATAACCCTTCCTTTATAGTCAACAATACTAGTCGTATTAAATCCATATTTTAAAGTAAATGATGCTCCTTCGACATTATTAAGTCCATATTCAAAGACACTCATTACTTTATAAGGTTTTTCACTATAATATGTATAACCAAAACTTCTTCCAGTTACATCTGTAATCTTTGAAATCAAACCATTTTGATTATAAGTAAACAAAGTACTTCCATCTCTTGTTTCCAATTTAATAAGTTTAGAATTCTGATAATTTAACTTAACAGTAGAATCAGGACTTACTACTTCAATTACACTGCCATTGTAACTTAAAATTATTTCTTGATTATTTCCATCGATTACCTTTGTAACATAATTATTAGAATTACGCACTATTTCTATCTTATTATTAGAAACATCAACAATCTCACTCAAGTATCCAACACCACTTTTGATAACAAACTTCATTACTCCACCAGTTTTATCAAGCATAATATAACTATTATCTTCCTGCTTTACTACCAAATCTAACCCATCTTCATCATGATATGTACTAACATCTCCATCATTCTCTTCATAAAAATAATGTAATGTTCCATCCTCATCAACATACTCTAAATAGTTTACTCCATCAACAATTGTTTTACTTAACGTTTGATCAAGACTTAATTTATATCCTTTACCATAAGTTGTTTCTTTATTAAGAAGAACATCATTAGTGTTATAAACTAAACTAATACTAGTAGGAAACCTCCCACCTATAGTTGATCCTATATTAAATACTGCTGTTAAATTACCATTAAAAGTATTTTGATAAACTGTCCCATTAGTCAAACTTTGACTTTTGTAATCTAAATATCCTTCTAATCCATTTTGATTACGATAAGTAATAACTAAAACAGGCTTTGGATTACTTCCCTCAATACTATTACTCTTAGAAAAAAACATCGGATAATTATCATCTTCATAAACCTCATTACTAGCCTTTAACATAATTCCATAATTAGGAGTACCTGTATACCACTTTTTTACTAAATCTGTTATACGACCATTAATAAGAACTGCCCCTGGAACTAATATTTCTTTACCAATTTCAATAGTTGGATCAATTCTACTTCTATAACAATAGTACAAGCCTTCTATTCTTTGATCATACTTATCATACATATCATCCCAAGTCGCTAGTTCCTCATCAAAATCCTTAGTAAGACGATGAATCTCAACTAACTTAGGAAACCTACTACTAGTAAATTCTGGATATGATACCAAATTCAAATGTGCTTCAATTATTTCATCACTCGTACCAAGATTAGGTAAATTAAATTTTAAAAGTGTTCTATAAGTTATATCTATACCATCTTGTCTATCAACCCCAGCTTTCAATGAATCCAAATGATTAGGATTATATACTGGCCCTCTATTATATATATAAGTATCATAGACATTATCTTTCTGTTCACTATTAGTAATAGTTGGATCTATATATACTGGATATATCCTTGACTCATCTTCTAACCAACCTCTATCAAATATTAAATCTAGTTCATAATAATAAAGTCTTCTTCTTAACTGATATCTAACATTCTCATTTTTTATTCCATTTGAATCAATCATATAAGGTACTTCCATCGTAAATCTTTCCTTATTTTTGCTTTCTAAAATAATATAATTATCTTTCAAAATAAATTTTAAATTACTCCTCACAATAAATCTAACCTTATCTCTGATCTTCTTTTTATCCCTTAAAATAATTGTTTCCTTTACCTTCGTTGGCATTACCATATACTCTAAATCAATACCATCTAATATATTTTTATAAAATACTTTCTTCTCCAATTTTGAAGTACTATCATCCTTTTCAACATCGACAAAATTAGCATTATCGAATTTCATTGACACATAATTATTACCTCTTCTTAACTTCATTAAATAACTTCCATTGCTATCTTTAAAATAAACTTTATAATCATTAGCTAGATTTCTATAATAATCGTTCTTTTTAACCAAAGTATTATCTATCTCTAAATATTCTCCATTTTTATAAAAATGAACATCATTACTATACACTTCTGCTTTTATACTTCCATCTTTTTGTAGAAAATGTTTTTCACGTTTCTTACGTTTTTTAACTAATTCTATTTCTTCCATTTATTATTTTCCCTTCTTATTTAATTGCTTAAAATAATTTGGAAAACTTTTTCTTTTATATTTTTCTAAGCTACTCGATTCCATATATAACAAGTTATATATGGCTGTAAATTACCACTATTACCAGTTTGAACATCATCAACATTTCCAACTAACCATTCAGGACCTCCACGATATTCAGTCAAACCTGTATTAGCTCCATCAATATTACTCGCTTTTACAAGCTTTCCCTGACAATTAGTATTAGTATCCCTAACTGCTCTAAATAAATGTTTATGTTGTTGAAGATACTTACTACCTCCTACTTTTTGTACTACATCAAAATCAGTATCATTTTCATCTACTCCAATCAAAGTTCGCCCTTTTGTAATTCTTTCCCACGTTCCACCAAAAAGTGCTGTTGGAACAACTCCACTAAAAGTCATATAAATAGAACCAATCGGATAAACCTTATCAAAAACATCTTGCATTGCTAAAGATTCTCCATCTAAAACATTAATACTTTTAACTGTCAAATTACCATCGCTATCTAAACTAAATTTATTATTATTCGAAGTTAAACAAGTAACACTAACATTATTTACTTCCAAATTAACATCATCATTTTCCTTCGTAAAAACATCTTTTATATAATCTTTATCATTCATATAATCATTCTCCTTTCATTAACCATTTGCTATTTCCCAAAATTATTTCAAGCTACAATAACTTATTCTAAACAAAGATACTCTGCTTGTATCTTTGTTATGGTGCCTATAACAAAAGAAAAAGACCATTGACAAATATCACTTTGTCAAAAGTCTTAGATTTATTTTAATAATGCAATCAAATTACTCTTCATATGAGAAATATCAGCACAACTCATAAATAAAATAACTTCCCCTTTATAATCCATTAATTTATCTACCATCTCATCACTAATAATTTCACCATTATTTAGTTTTTCTATTATAGAATGTGATGTAACTCCAGGATAATCCTCAGGCTTTTCTCTATTACATTCAATTTCTGTAACATATGCCTTATCCGCCATATTTAATACTCTAATAAAATCCTCCGTAAAATCTTTAGTCCTAGAATATGTATTAGGTTTAAATACTGCAACCACCTTACGATTCGGATACTTTTGCCTTGCTGAGTTTATCGTAACCTCAATTTCTGTAGGATGATGTGCATAATCATCTATAATTATTGTGCCATTAACATCCTCAATAGCAAAACGTCTCTTAGCATTACTAAAAGTCTTTAACTTATCATGAATTACCTCACTAGAAATATCTTCCAAAATACAAACTTCAATACAAGCTAGAGCATTAAGAATCATATGTTTACCAAATAAAGGCAATTCAAAATGCCCATAAAACTCTTTATCACGATAAACATCAAAAGAACTTCCATCACTAGTTAAAACAACATTTTTTGCAACCGTATCATTATCCTCAGAAAAACCATAATATCGTACTTTTTTATCAAAAACTATCTTTCTAATATTTTCATTATCCCCACATACAATAACATTTTCCTTTGTATTATCATTAGCAAACCTTGTAAATGTATCAACAATATCTGTAAGTCCATCATAACATTCTAAATGCTCAGCTTCTACATTAGTTATTACAGAAATAGTCGGATGATAAGCTAAAAAATGTTTATTAAACTCATCTGATTCAATAACAAATAACTTGTTTTCACCATTAGCATGACCACTACCATCACCAATAAAATAATTGCAACCATAAACATCATTTAAAACATGAGTAATAAGTGAACTTGTTGTCGTTTTACCATGAGTACCAGCAACAGAAACCGTTTTATACTTATCTGTTAAATCACCAATTAACTCATTATATTTTTTTATAGTTAAACCCATTTCACGAACACGTACTAACTCTTTATGATCTTCACTAAAAGCCTTAGAATAAGTAACAATAGTTTCCTTATCAATATCATGACTACTATCATAAAAAATATTTATACCACGCTCATCTAATCCTTCTTGAGTAAACTTATAATCTTTAACATCATCATATCCACTAACCTCATTACCTAAATCATATAAAAGATTAGCTAATGTTGCCATTCCAGCACCCTTTATTCCTATACAATAATATTTCATAATTTCACTTCTTTCTTATAATATGATTATACACACTTTAAAAAAAAGTTACAAGAAAAAGAAAATTTAACAAAAAAAGAAACATAGGATTTACTCTAACTATTTCTTATCACTCTTAATAAGTTTAGCATGAACCACTAATTTTTCACTACTATTAAAACATGTCGACAAAGTAATTATCTTATCATCACTATCAACACTAGTATCAAAATCATACATGCTTCTTTCCTTAATCATCCGAAGAAAATCTTTATAAATATTCATATCATCATAACTAGTATATAAATAATCACTTGTTGTTTTAATATGATAAACACTAAATATTTCAAATAAATAATTATACTTAAGCGTCGAAATTCTAAGCACAAAATTATCCTTATTACTCAACCAACTATCTTCTAGAATGTTTTTTAAAGACCCAAACATCGTACCATCAACTCTTCCATGAGCATAGATAATTGTGTTATTATCTAAATCATTAATACTATTACGATAATCCAAAAAAACCCATCCTGCATTATTATAACTATGATCAATAGAATGTTTCAAATAATAACTATTATCATTATGTTGCACAAAAGGATAATCTATCTTTGTACCAGGAATTGATATCCAACCAACAATTTCCTTATTAATTTTTAATAAAGAAGAAAAATCAACACTCAAAAACTTATACTCAGAATAAGCACTATCACTATTTTCAACAACTACATCATTAGTATCCTCAATTTCTTCAACACTAGCTATATCTTGAATATTCTTAATCTGGGAATCAGTCTTACTATTATCCTTGTACCATAAGAACATATAAAATGAAGAATAAACTATTCCAATAAGCGCAACTACCCCTATGACACCTACAATAATCTTTTTCAATATTTCACCTTCTTAAAAGTAAAGTGATTTAAGATCAATCTCAAATCACTATCATTTAACTATTTATCTTTCTTATTCTTATCCTTTTTATTATTATAAAAATAGAATCCAACTCCACCTAAAGCTAACACTGAAACAACAAATACTGCTACATACAAATATATAGCATCATAAGTACTCGGATTAAGTGGAAAATGATTTTCCTTATTAAAAACCTTAAAAGTAACAGATGATGAATAATCCTTAGTGTTATCTAAATAAAAATTATTTTCGGCTAATGCTCCAGTTAATTTTACTGTATTAGTAACATCAAATGTACCCTTCTCAGGAACAATATATTTTGCCTTTACAACAACACTTCCATGAGCTGGTATTGTATCAATCTTAACAATTTTAGAATGAAGAACATTATAACCATCATTTTCTACAAAAACAGCATCCTCGTTTTCTTCTTGAATCATAACATCGTGTATAGGAAAATCTGCATTATTGACAATTGTTATATCAAATAAAACAACATCACCTTTTGTATATTGATCCTTTAAATTAGTTATAGTTTTTTTAATAGACGGACTAAACTCTCCACTTATACTCATCCATTCCCCATATATTACAACATCCTCTTCTGGCATAACGAACTTATCCTTTTTATACCATCCTAAGAATCTATAACCTTCACTCACTGGATTAGCCTCTAACCTTACAATAGAACCAACACTATAAGACTTTTCCACTGGTAACAAACTATCAGCATTTAAAGGAAGAACAGTTCCTTGAAACTTATAAGTTACCTTATACTTTATCTGTTCAAAACGTCCAACAAACTCAACATTAGATTCTGGCATCTGAAAAATGCCATCTGTAATAGTCACTGAATTATTAGTAGTCCATCCCAAAAATCTATAACCATTTATAACTTCACCAGGTTTTAACGAATCAACTTTAACATCTTCACCTAGCCCATAATCCTTTTTCTTAGGTGCCACATATCCACTAGGAACATCTCCAGTAACTACATAAGACACACTATAGACTTGATTTTTCGTAAAACTTCCCTTAATTACAACATCCTTATCAGGCATAATAAATGACTTATCATTAATAGTAACATCTGAACTTGTCCATCCATTAAAAGTATATCCACTAACTGAAATATCATTGATTACTCCAACACTCGTTCCACTTGCATAAGAAGAAGTATCAGGTAATTTTGGAGCGTTTAATGGAACATCACCTGTATATTCATAACTAACATTAAATAATGTTGCATCATCTTTTCCTAAATATACATGAACTGTGTTTGACTTTTCACTTGAATCATTTTCTCTAGCAAAAGCAGTATTATAAAAATCCATTCTCTTCTTATCACCAAGACTAGGAGTAGTCGTTACAATACCAACTGTCAACTTACATCCAGCCTTTAGATTCTTTACTTTAAATGAAACTAATCTTTTATCAGCATCATAATGAAGACCATTAAAACCATCAACTACATAACCTGGACAAACCTTAGAAGAGTCCCCCTGTTCCACTGCACCAATTGAACCATCGACACTATTTACAAATTCCTTAAAAGTTAATCCATCTGGTATTCTATCCTCTACATAAATATAATCACTAAATACAGAAGCTGTAGTAGTAGTACTTGATGATACAATATCTTTATCCTTGCCATCATATGTAATATCCAAATAATATGTTAAATCACTATTTTCCAAAACTCTAGTATCATTTTCAAGTGGTAATGCAAATGATAAAGCCACCCCACATCCAATAACAACTAAAACTAACAGTATTAAACAACCATAAAGATATTTATTGCTTTTCTTCATAAAATCACCCATCTATAGAATTACTTTACTTTTTAATATTAGAAAATTCAATAGTCAAATTTTGTTCATCACAATTTCCAAAACAAACCTTTACATTTTTAATTTCAGATTTCTTCTTATCAAGACTATAAATCAAAGAAACTTGACTACCATTAAGTAAAGCACTTTCAAAAGCTCCATCTGTAATAAATTGTGTAGCCATTATAAAAGATTCACTTTCTAAGTTAGACAATTCATATTGATTTTTATCATCCATTTTTAACAAATATTCAGTAACTAAACGAAGTATCTTTGTTGAATCAATTAAATCAACATCAATAGGAAAATCTTCTGAATCAGATACCTGTGAAGTATACCAATGACCATCTAATTTTATTGACTGTTCATATCTATTATCTACAACATCAAACTTAAACTTCTTTTCAACTGTATCTTCCCCAATAACAACCTTTGATTCAATAGTACCAACTTTTAAAACATTTGTAACTTTAGCATCAATTGTAACATTACCTTTCGCAGATTTACCAGTAGCCTTATAAGTATATCCATCTGCTTTTGTATATTTATTATAAATACTTTGCAATTTATTCTGACTAACATTACCAGAATTATCATCGCTTCCACTACCATTTATAACAAAAAAAACTATTCCAACAACAACCAAAACAACACCAACAATTGCTAGAATAATAAAAAGCATATTCTTATTATCTTTTTTCAAATTTTTACCATCTACCATATCATTATCCTCCTCATTATAGTATAAATAAATTATAACACAAAAAAAAGAAAAGAACTATCATTTTGATAATTCCTCATCATTTTTATTTAAATATTCTTCAAACTCTTCACTTGTAATAGGTTTTGAATAATAATAACCTTGAATAATGTCACATCCTACTTTTTTAACAAAATCAACTTGCTTCTTAGTTTCAACACCTTCTACAACTGTTTTTAAAGAAAGACTTTTAGCCATAGATTGAATATAATTAATAATATTCTTATTACTATTAACATCCGCATTTTCTATAAAAACTTTATCTATCTTTATAATATCAATCGACATATTCTGTAACATACTAAGTGACGAATATCCTGTTCCAAAGTCATCTATTGATATAATAAATCCTTTATGTTTTATATAATCAATTATCTTTAAGATATCAATTTCTTCATCCATAGCAGAACTCTCAGTAATTTCAAGTTCAATACTACTTCTATCAACTCCATATTTATCTGTTATCTTTACATATTCATCTATAAAATACTCATCATCAAAATGTTCTTTAGAAATATTTACCGAAACAACTGGAATATTTTTATATTTCTTTTTCCATGAAACAATATCCTTACATACTTGTTCAAAAACATATAAATCTAGTTTTATAATAAACTTATTTTTTTCAAATAATGGAATAAACTTCTCTGGTGATATAACTCTTTCATCCTTATACCATCTTACAAGTGCTTCACATCCAGCCATTTTTTCATTTTTTACAAATACTTTTGGTTGATATAAAACTTTAAACTCATTTTCTCTTAAAGCATTCTTCATGTCTGATTCTATTTGTTGTTCTTCTAAAACTCTTCTTTCAAGACTCTCATCAAAAATATAATACTTATCTTTATATAAACCTTTTATTCTAGAATGAGCCATATAAGCTTTATCTAGTACCTTATTAATATTATTATCTAACATAGTAACTTTATAAATACCAATTGATAAATTAAGATATAAACTGACATCTTCCACTTTTAAAATAGATACTTCATCAAGGATTTTATCAATTAATTTTTTTATATTATCATCATAACTAAATGCTACAGCAAATAAATCTCTAGACATTCGACAAGTAATATTATTAACTGGCAATACCTCAGACAAACGATTACCAAAAGTTTTTAATATCAAATTACAAAAATCATAATCATAAATTCTACTAAATGCTTTAAATTTATTTATATCAATAACTGCTATATATTTATGCTTATTAGCTATTTTTAAAAACTTTGCCCCATTTTCTTTAAAATAAAGTTCATTTCCAAGTGAAGTAACTGGATCAATATAAACTGTTTCATACAACCTAGCATTTTTCTTCTGATTAGAAATATATATATATATAAACATAACTATTGCAATAATATTAATAACTAAACAAAGTCCAATCGATAATCCAACAAATAA
This sequence comes from uncultured Bacilli bacterium, assembly GCA_949746915.1. Taxonomy (GTDB): domain Bacteria; phylum Bacillota_I; class Bacilli_A; order RF39; family UBA660; genus CATKEA01. Next base: position 623 of record CATKEA010000175.1, on the reverse strand, counting down.
ATTAAGTTCTTTTGCGATAGTACTATCAGGTGCAACAGTAACAACATACCAATCATTTACATTTATTTTTTCATAATGTATAAAATTAACTTTTCTATCTATTGTCAAATGAAAAGTACCAACTTTTTTCTTTTTCATAGAAGCAAGCATATCTTTAATTTTTTGTAAATCTTCTGTATTTTCTACCTTGTGTTCTTGATTCATATAGTCGTAAAAACTAATATTTTTTTTATTTATTTCATTATAAGAATCAATAAGTACTATACCATTATTATTAACTAAATAAGTACCACCTTTTCCGTTAAATAATCTTCTTGCTAAAATCTCTTTATAATTTTCGGTATTTATCGTAGCAAATAAAACCATCTTTTTACCATTAAACATAAAAGTTTTAGAATAAATATTAACCTGATTTGAAGATACTGTACTAGGTCTATTCTCTGATAGATAAATAGTATCCTGTCTAAAGAACTCTTCTATATGTTCATAATTTTCTACACTATAACCATCACTTGTAATTCCATTTCCAGCCTCATCTAAAATTACTAATCTTGTAAAATGGTATTCATCTAAATCTCCCTTAAATCTTTCAAAAATTTCATCAACTGTATTAAAATAACCAT
>CATKEA010000174.1 GCA_949746915.1 uncultured Bacilli bacterium | reverse complement strand
TTTTACTAATGTTCTTATAGTATCATCTTTTTTCATATAGTCATTCAAGACTGAAGATAACCTATTATTTACATTTGTTTGATCTAAATCATCAATAATTTTCCTTTTTAAAGTTCTTAATTTTTTATTACTAAATTTTATATTTCTTTCAATATTAGCCCATATGGTATCATAGCAAGTTGCTAAGTTTTTTAATTTTAACCGATATTCTAGTTCATCACTACTAGTTATAGTGTTAGGCTCTTCTATACATAATTGCCTAGCAAGGGCACGATTTTCTTTAATACTATCTAAGTTTGCAATTTCATAACATCCAGTATCTATAAAATAAAGTGTTCCATTATCAATGATGTTATGAATTACATCGTCCATTAAAACAAAATTTTGGGCAAACATGACACTGTCATCTTCTAAAAGCCTGAAATTACTAATGACATTTTGGCAAGGCATATCTATTGATTTCTTAGAAAATACAGTTCCTTTTTCAATTAATTTTTGAGAATGTCCAATGTATCTATAATATAAATCTGTAACTGAATATTGTGGTGGTATTATTCTCGTTGTCTCAATATTTTTATAGATATTATCTTTTAATTCTCTTCTTCCTATAATTACATAATCATGGTAAATTTTTATAGCTGTATTTTGATATTGATATACTGTACCTTCTGTACCAGAACCCAAACAATTTTTTCTTGTTGTTGGAAGATCAATTTTTTGACCATTTAAATAACAAATCATCTTGTTTTCACCTTAGTTTTACATATGTCATCAGTAAATTCTTTAATGCTACTATAAGAAGAGGCTTCTTTTTCTAACATTTTCTTAATTCCTGTTGAACTTGCTAAATATCTTATGTATCTAACTTTTTCAAGTGAATCAATGCCTAAATCAGTACATGTTGTTTCAATTTCTTTATCAAGCATTTCTAACAATAAAAGATTTAGTTCATTGAATTGATTGTTTTGTATTTTTTTATTTGAATATTTTTTTTCAAAATCCACCTTATATCCACCAGCATCAAAAATATTAATGTGTCCATTATCTATCATATTATGAATTCCAAAATCTCCAACTAATGCTCTATTTTCTGTTAGAATGTCTAATTCTTTTTGAATTTCGGTTACTTCGTCAAAAAAAGTAGTTATAGGTTTTTCAACAATTCTTTTTTCGTTAGGAGCTAATGGCTTTATATATATTGCTTTACAACCAGCATATTTATGACTTTGATTACGAATTATTCCAACTGGTAAAAATATATGTTTTAGGTTTTCTATAGTAGTTAATTTTATACATGATTTTTCATCTAGTACTGCACCAACTTCTTCTCGATCATATTCTTCATTATCATAATATATTTTGTAAACAAAATCACCTTTTTTATAAGTTACACCTTCTAAAGTATTTTCAAAATATGGATTTTTTAATAGTTTAAATTTTTTGTCAGTTATGTCTATTTCTTCATTTTCACAGTAATATATCATAATATCTCCCCTTTTAAAAGTAGGTTGTATTATAACATATTTTTGCTATTTTTACAACAAAATTCACAAAAAAAGAAAGCTATTAGCTCTCTACTTCAAACTTTGATACCATTCATTAATAATTGTTTTACTATTTCCTGCAAAACTTTTTATTAATTGCCAATCTATTTTTAATACTTCTTTCATATTTTTAAAATCTAATCTCGCTTGTTCGCAGACATTAGAACCAACTTTTTCACAGGCTTTACTAGTTAATTCTAAATATAAACTTATTACTTTTCCTTTTAATGAGTTAAAACCATTTTTAATTGTTTCCTTATACGATGGAAAATATGAATCAATTTTATGATCAATACTAAGAGCAATTTTACATATTTTTAGTTTTGTACTTAATGTTAATTCCTTAAAAGTATATCCTTTTATTGGTTTATCATAAAAAAGAAAATCAACAATTGTTATAAAACTATTCTTTAATTTAGTCTTTATATTATCTGTCATTGGTTCATTACTATATTTTGTAATAAAAGATTCAGTTTCTTCAAAATATGTAATAACATCATCTTCTGTTTTTAGTTCTTGATAATTATCATTGTTATTATTACTATTTGAAATATTATTTTGATCATCTTGATTATTATCTGTATCATTTGGTTTTGCTGGTTTATTATTAGTATCCTTATCTTTGGACTCGGTATTATTTTGTTGATTATCTTCAGAATTTTTTATGTTACTTTGATTTAAATTCTCGCTATTTGTCTCTTTAAAATTTTGAGGCTTATTTAAATTTTTATATAAAATAGGAGTAAAAATAACAAGTGTAAATAGTACAATTAAAACTAAAACAAGATATTTATTTTCTGTTAATTCTTTTTTCATTTTTTAAACACTCCTTATTTATGAAAAATAAATATTGAAATTACTTAAGTACCTTTCTTTTACATACATCAACTGCAAAATCTTTGATACTATCATATTCTCTAGATTCTTGTTCTATGGTATTTAAATATCCTTTATTAGATTTATCTAAACTTCTTATGTAATCATGAAATTTATATAATTTGCTATAGCCACACAAATTTATTATCTGATCATTTAAAATATCTCTTATTAAAAGATTTAATTCAGAATTATTTCTTTTATAGATATCTTTAAAAGTTAAGCTTTTATCAAAATCTATAGTGTATCTTCCTGGATCAATTATATTAAAAGTGCCATTATCTATCAGGTTATGAATGCCAAAGTCAGAAGTTTTTACTCTTTTTTCTGTCATACTTCTTAAGTCTTGCCTTATTATTTCTATTTCATCAAAGAAAACTTCAGGGCTACTATCTGTTACTTTTTTAGTATTTTCTTTTAATGGTTCAACATATTCAGTTTTATAACCACTATAGCCTTGATTTTCATCATAAATAGGAGAAATTGGCAAAAATAGGCGCTTGGTTTTGATATTAGATAAGTATTTACAACTATCTTCATCGATTACTTTAGCAAGATTTTTTTCTAATTGTTTATCATCGTAATGAATTTTATATACAAAACCATTTCGCTGATAAACATAGCCTTCTCCTCTTCCTGCTTCATATTTGTTTAATAGTTCTTGAAAGTTACTATTACTAAAGTCTAGGGCATTTCCCTCACAAAAATATAACACTGTTATTCCCCCCCTTTTAAAATACGTTTGTATTATAGCACATTTTTGATATATTTACAAGTAATTAGTGTTATTTTACTTCTTACAATAAAAACAAATAAGCATAGTAACTTATTTGTTTATAACTTTATTAAACTTAAATATACTTCATTTTTTAATAACTTTTAAACATTCCTGCTTAAATTATTATATCGAAGGAAAAACTTTCTTAAGAAGTCAACTGGTATAACAGTTGCTGCTAATACTGTCATTAGTAAAAATTCTTTAATAGTTAATCCATATGTTCTAAAAATACTACCACCACAATATATCAAATAGATTTGAACAATGCAAATAAATAAAATTACAATGATGAAAACAATGTTCTTACGTAAATTATAAAATAAATTTATTTTATTAGTTCTGGCGTTAAACGAGTTAAAAATAGACATGAAAATAAATAATCCAAAAAAGGCAGTCATCAAATATCGATTATCTTCTGATACTCTAATCATATTGTAAACAAAATCTGATTTTAAAAACCATAAACATAATATTGAAGAATAGATTCCAGTAAAAACTATTTCACTAATCATATATTTATTTAAAATATTTTCATCTTTTCGCTTTGGTTTTTCTTTCATATACGAAACAAGTGGAGCCTCGTATGAAAAAGCAAGTGCTGCTAAAGAATCCATAATCATATTAATCCATAGCATTTGAATAACAGTAACAGGAGACTCAATACCAATAAATGGACCAAGTATTGATAAACTTATAGCACACATATTAATAGTAAGTTGGAAAATGATAAATCTTCTGATACTTTTAAAAATTGTTCTACCAAAAAGAATAGCTCTAGTAATTGAAAAGAAATTATCATCTAAAATAACAATATCACTAGCCTCTTTGGCAACTTCTGTACCACTTCCCATTGAAAATCCTACATCTGCTTGTTTTAAAGCTGGAGCATCATTTACACCATCACCAGTCATTCCTACTACTAAGTTTTGACTTTTGCTAAGTTTTACTAAACGACTTTTATCTTGGGGAAGACTTCTCGCTACGACTTTTAATCTTGGAATTAACTTTATAACTTCATTATCAGTTAATTTATTTAACTCATCGCTTGTTAAAACAATATCCTTATCACTTTTAATAATACCAGCTTCCTTAGCAATACTCTTGGCTGTTTCTTTATTATCACCAGTTATCATTACAACATTAATTCCAGCATCATTGACTAGTCTAATAGCTTCATCTATTTCATCACGTAGTTCATCTTTAATTAGAATAATACCTAAGAAAGTTAAATTTTTTAAAGTATTTATATCTTTTTTATCAGCTGTTGCTAATACTAAAAGTCTTATTCCTTTACTTGTTAATAGATTTATCTCATTAATTATTTTATCTTTAGAAAAGAGAATCTTATTACCATTATCACTATAACAAGTAGTACATCTATCTAAAAGTAGTTCTGGAGAACCTTTTATAAATTCTGTTTCATGCTTATAATCAATAATTGTACTAGCGTATTTTGTTTTACTATCAAACGTTTTTGTTTGTAATTTATTATATCCTGGTATATCAATAGTAATAAATTTTCTTAAGGCACGATCTGTTATATTACCTCCAATTATTTTGTTATCTACTTTTTGACTTTCATTATTATAAGTAAGAGATAAATTAACTAATTTATATAGTTCACGGTATTCTGTTAATTCACTTTCTGTTTGAAAAGTTTTACCACTAGCTGTTTTAAAACCAACTACTTCTAACTTTCCTTTAGTTAAAGTTCCAGTTTTATCAGTAAATAAAATGTTTAATGATCCTGCCGTTTCTATACCAACTAATTTTCTAACTAAAACATTATTTTTTAGAAGTCTTCTCATATTAGATGATAAAACTAAAGTAATCATCATTGGTAGACCTTCTGGTACTGCAACAACAATTATGGTAACAGCAAGGGTTAAAGCATATAAGATACTACCAGAGAGACTTCTTAAATTAGTTACTTCTTTTATAATTAGATTAATATCAAACCCATTATCTATAACTATTTCTTTAAATAAATATGAAAGAGCTACCATCAAAGCTGATATGTATCCGATTTTACTTATTACTTTAGCGAGATTAGCTAAACGAAGCTTTAATGGACTATCTCCTGATGTTTCTTCTAATTCTTTAGCAATATTTCCATATATAGTTCTTTCACCAACACTTGTAACCTTAAAAAAGGAAGTACCTTGATAGACAATACTTCCTCTATAAACTTTATTTTGCTCTTTGATAGTTCCTGATGGTTGTTCCTTATATTTCTCTTTTGTTTCTCCATTTAAGCTAGATTCATCAACACTTAAATTTCCAGATATAATGATTCCATCGGCTGGTATTTTATCACCTGTTTCTAGTTTGATAATATCACCAACCACAACCTCATCTATGATAACTTCTTCTATTTTGCCATTACGTAGTACTTTACACTTAATCTTAGAAAATTCCTCTTGGAGTCTTGTAAAAGCCTTTTCACTACCATATTCTGAAATAGTTGAAATTAAACTTGCTACTAAAATAGCAACTGCTATTCCAATTGTTTCAAACCAATCAAAATCTTTGAAAAGAAAGACGGTTTTAATCATTAGAGCAACTAATAATATTTTGATAATAGGATCTCCCAATGTTTCGATAAATTCCTCTATAAAGGTTCGTTTTTTATGACTTGTTATTTCGTTAGATCCATATTTCTTTCTAGATACTTCAACTTCATCATTTGTAAGTCCTGTTTCTTTAATCATAGAAAATCCTCCTGATTAAGAATATTAAGTAACTAGATAAATTATTCCTAATTAAATGATAAATAATCTAAAAATAGTTGCAGTTATAAAACATAATGTTATTCCACAAATAGTTGGTATTAAGATTGATAAAAGTGTCCATTTAAGACTTCCTGTTTCTTTTTTAATAGTAAGACATGTTGTAGAACATGGCCAGTGCATAAGAGAGAAAAGTATTGTACAAATAGCTGTTAATGTGGTCCATCCATTATCTACTAATAATTGTTTTAGGTCAACTAAAGATGTAAAATCTGTCATTACCCCAGTTGATAGATAGCTCATAATAATAATTGGAACAACTATTTCATTAGCTGGAAATCCCAAGATAAAAGCTAATAAAATTACACCATCAAGACCAATTATAGTTGCAAAAGGATCAAGGAAATTAGAAAGATGAAGTAAGATACTCGTTCCTTCTATATTAACATTTGCAAATAAATAGATAACAAGTCCTGTTGGTAGTGCTACTACTATAGCTCTTAATAAAACTCTTAAAGTTCTATCCATAATACTTCGAATGATTACTTTTAGATATTGGGGCTTTCTATATGGAGGTAATTCTAAAGTAAAGGATGATGGTTCACCTTTTAAAAGCGTTCTTGATAAAATATTGGAAACAAAAAGGGTTGTAAAGATTCCTAAAAGAATGACAGCAGTTAAGAAGAAAACTTTAAGAAGACTGGCACCAGTTGAAAAGCCTACAAAAAACATCGTTATAATTGAAATAATTGCTGGAAATCTTCCATTACAAGGAACAAAGTTATTAGTTAAAATAGCGATTAAGCGTTCTCTTTTGGAATCAATTATTCTACATCCACTAACACCAACAGCATTACATCCAAATCCCATACACATTGTTAAAGCTTGCTTACCACAGGCATTGCACTTTTTAAAGCATCTATCTAGGTTAAAAGCAATACGTGGTAAATAACCAGAATCTTCTAGTATAGTAAACATAGGGAAAAATATAGCCATTGGTGGTAACATAACAGATACAACCCAACCTAGGGTTTTGTATGCACCTAAGACTAAAGCATCAGTTAAGAATGTTGGGAAATGAAGAAAGTTAAAAAATGAAATTAATGGGCCTTCAAAACTATTAAACATAGAAAATAATAAATCAGATGGATAGTTAGCACCAATTATTGTGATATAAAAAACGACAATTAATAATAGTAACATAACTGGTATTCCTGTTAATTTATTGGTTAGAAAACGATCTATTTTAGTTGTTCTTTTTTGATAGTTACTATCTTTATAAGTAGTAGTAGAACTAGCTATTTCTTCAGCTTTAAGAACAATCTTTTTAACAATTTCGTCTTTTAGTTCATCTAGTTTAATATCACTATCTAATAGTTTTACTCTTGTTTTACTAACTAATCTTTCTAATTTCTTTTTATTAGATATTTTTAGATATTTATATAGATCCTTTCTTATAATTTCATCATCATCAATAAGTTTTATAGCTATAAAGCGATTTTCTATTTTGGTATTATTTAATGGTTTTAGTGCCTCTACTATTTCTTTTATTCCTTCTTCAATTATTCGATTATATCGCACTTTTGTTGGAGTTTCTTTAATTTGTTTGGTAGCAACTTTTTCTATTTTTTCTAACAGTTGGTCTAAGCCTTGTTTACTTCTAGCTGTACATCCGACTACTGGTACTCCTAATTTTTTACTAAGCAGTTCTAGGTCTATTTCTATATGTTTCTTCTTGGCTTCATCTAAAAGATTAACACAAACAATAACATCTTTAGTAATTTCCAAAATCTGTAAAACTAAGTTTAAATTTCTTTCTAAACAAGTTGCATCACAGACAACTATAGTAACATCATGTTTATCATACATAATAGCATCTCTAGCAACACGTTCTTCTTCAGAATGAGCAATCAAGGAGTATGTTCCAGGTAAGTCATACATTTCATAGGTATTGTTATTATATTTGAACATTCCACTAGCAAGGCTTACTGTTTTACCAGGCCAGTTACCAGTGTGTTGATGCATTCCTGTTAAGGCATTAAATACGGTTGATTTACCTACATTGGGATTTCCTATTAAGGCTACATTATACTTCATATAAATCCTCCACTATAATATTTTTAGCGTCATCACTTCTAATGGCAATTAAAGTTCCTCGTATTCTATATAAAGTTGGATCTTTAAATGGTGATGTTAAAACGCATTCGATTTTTGTTCCTGGTATAAAACCAATATCTAATAGTCTTCTTCTAATTGATCCTTCATTTTTTAAGCTTTTTAAGATAACTGTACTAGATATTGGAACTTTATTTAGAGTATACTCTTTCATAAATCACGTCCTTTTTAATATAATTTAATAGGTTAAGTTTCCTTAAACTAACTTCATTTTAATATATGTAAATAGCATAGAAAGGGAATGGGCAAATGGATGAGTTTTATACTTTAAATGGTTATCGTCTCAAAAGTAATGATATTTTGACTGAGTCACAAGAGGATTATTTAGAAATGATTTATCGAATATTTTTGCAAAAAAAAATTGTTCGCATTAGTGATCTTGCAAACAATTTAAATGTTCGTTATTCCTCTGCTACAAAGATGGTAAATAAACTTCAAGAAAGGAAACTTTTAGTGTTTCCAAAGTATAAGAATATAACTTTAACAGAAACTGGGATTACTTTAGGTAAGTATTTACTTAGAAGACATGAGGTTTTAACAATGTTTTTCATGTTATTAAATAAAGAAAATTATTCGTTGGAACAAGTTGAAAAAATTGAGCATTTTGTCGATTATATTACTATTAATAATATTGAAGAGTTAATTAGGAAAATGTGATAAGTATCTTAAATAGTTTTTTGTAGTAAGACTCATCTGTTTGATTCTTAAATGTTAAAAAAATTTGTTTTAAATACGGATTTTCTCCTAAAAGTGATGATGTAAAAACAAGAAGAAATAAGGCATAAACAAATCTTTTTTCCTCTGATAAAGCTGGTACTTCAATAGTTAAATTAAAGTTATAGGTTAGGTCAGATTTTTTTAGGTGTTGATAATATAAAAACAGTAATTTTGCTTCTTCTTTTGAAGTGATTTTTTTACATTTATTTAGTATTTTTGATTTAGTTAAAATGCTTGATTTTAATATTATACTTTCTTTGTTCTTTCCATAATTAAGACTTTTCTTTAGAAGCTTTTGGATATTTTTAAAGTTGCAACCAAGAGATGTTTGTTTATAATATAGTCTACTTAATTTTAAAAAGAAAAAGTCCATTGGTATATAGTCATTATCAAAGTACATATTAGTACTTTGACAAAATGGACATAGGCAAATATTTTTTTTATTTATATA